>NZ_JADBUN010000169.1:0-24125 GCF_020245625.1 Microcystis sp. M049S2
GATGGAACCCTTATAGAGAAAGACATTAGACGATTTTTGTCAATTGTTTTTGATCTAGAGCGAGCTAATCAGTTAAATCTTTTGCCAGATAAGGATTTAGTCGATTTATGCCACCCTATCGAACCATACCAAGTAACGAAGAGCCAAGAATACCTGCAGCTACACCAAAATCTACAATTGAGTCTATTTTGATTCTGATACCCCGTCCGCTTGCGGCGGGGTAGTTCATTAACTGGATTTAGTATGACTGCAATCATTGTATCACTTTCCCAGTAAACGTCATCGACTGGTCGGAAAAGAAACTGGTTAAACTAATCCTATTGAAAGATTAAATAATACCTTTCTACAAAGGATTTCTCGGCTGGTGAGGGAGAGTCTATCTTTCTCTAAAAAAATGGAGAATTACGTTGGGGAACCCTTTGGTATTTTATCCATGACTACAATGCACAGCAAAACAAAGGATTAAGCCGCCATCACTACTACCGAATCACCACCTCATTACCCCGCCGCCGGGTCGTGCGGGGAACCTTAAACCCAAATTGTCGGTAACCAAGATTCATCGAGCTTTGGGAGTGCTGTCAGGGGATACAGTGACCTGGTTTTGCATTGGCGATCATGATTAGTACGAAAAGTGTTATTCGTGAGCGCCACCCGTAGAACAAGGTACAATGCTCTTTTAGGGAAACAATCCCCACTGCCACCACCGAGCGTTAAAACCAGCAGAAAAGGGAATCCCAGAGAGATTCTACCTCGATCGCCCCGCAACCGGAATTCCCTTAGAACAACCTCTAACCCCTCACTGAATCGCCTGTTTTAAACTGCGGCAGAATTCTTCGAGGGATTTTAAACCATCGCTGGGGGAATTATCGGCCAGACGTTTAACCATGGCACTGCCGACAATTACCGCATCAGCACCCCATTTTTTCACCTGTAGCGCCTGTGTCGCGTCAGAAATGCCAAATCCTACCCCGACGGGTTTATCGGTGACAGAACGGATAGAATCGAGCAATTCCTCCACTCTGGTGGCCACTTGATTCCGCATTCCCGTCACTCCCGTGACACTAACCAGATAAATAAAACCTTGGGATTGCAGGGCGATCGCTTGTATTCGTTCCGGGGGACTGGTAGGTGCTACCAATAAAATCACTTCAATTCCCTTAGCGGCAGCCGGTTGCAGCAGACTTTCCGCTTCCTCTAGGGGTAAATCGGGAACCACTAAACCACTCACCCCAGCTGCTTTAATTTGGTCTAAAAAGACATCTATCCCGCGATGATAGATGGGATTATAGTAAGTAAAGAGAATAATCGGAGCTTTCACCTCTCCCTGGGCATTTTTGACGATTTCTAGCACATCTTCCAACTTGACACCCCGATTTAAAGCGCGGGTGGCTGCCGCTTGAATAACCGGACCATCCGCGAGAGGATCGGAATAGGGAACCCCCAACTCGATCAGATCGGCCCCTGCCCGGTCTAAAATGCGTAAAGCTTGGGCAGTAGTGGACAAATCGGGATCACCGGCAGTAATAAAGGGAATTAAGGCACAATTCCCCTGGGAACGGAGAGAACGAAAACACTCGGAAACAGCAGTCATCGAAAATTACTGGAGACATAAAGCACCGTTTATTATCTCATGGCGGGGAATAGCTCATCGCCGGCCGCCGCAAGCTCAGGTAAAGAATTTTTCAAGTAATACTTAAGGAATATTGACAAAATGGCGATCGAGGGTAGAATGAGCGCAGTCTGATAGTTTTGAGAAAATCTCTTCTATAAACTGGTTTTCATTCCGCTTTTTCCGGTACAAAATAGGACTACTGCCCGATCGGGTTGCGTATAATCAAACACCATACCATATCTATGTTTTCCATTTACATTCTCACCCATAATGAAGAAATTGATATTGCCGCCTGTGTAGAATCAGCACTTCTATCCGATGATGTGATTGTGGTTGACTCCTACAGTAGCGATCGCACTGTAGAGATAGCTTCTCGTTATCCAGTGCGCGTGATTCAGCATCAATTCGAGAGTCATGGTAAACAAAGAACTTGGATGTTAGAAAATATCGAGACTAAATACGACTGGGTTTATATTCTCGAAGCAGATGAAAGGATAACACCCCAACTGTATGCAGAATGTCTGCGTGCCACGCAACAGACAGAATTTACTGGTTTTTATGTGGCCGAAAGAGTTATGTTTATGGGAACTTGGATCCGTCGCAGCACCCAGTATCCTCGTTATCAAATGCGTCTATTTAGAAAAGATCAAGTCTGGTTTAGCGATTATGGTCACACGGAAAGAGAAGAATGTCGAGGGAAAACCTCTTTTTTAGAAGAAACCTATCCCCACTATACCTGTAGTAAAGGTTTAAGTCGTTGGATTGAAAAACATAATCGTTATTCTACCGATGAAGCGGCAGAAACCCTACATCAGTTGGCTAACGGGGGTGTTAGTTGGAAAAATTTATTTTTTGGTGAAACCGAAGTAGATAGACGGAGAGCTTTAAAAGATTTATCCCTACGATTGCCTTTTCGTCCCTTGCTTCGTTGGTTTTATATGTATTTTATCTTGGCAGGAATTCTCGATGGTAAAGCTGGTTTTGCTTGGTGTACTCTGCAAGCTTTTTATGAGTATTTGATCCTCTTAAAAGTGGCGGAAATGAAACAGGGTTTACCCACTCCCCCCGAAGTTAGAAATCGTTTTCATACCCCGCAAAATGGTAACAATAGTAATTCCCATAGGTCTGGTTTCGTCTCCCTAAAAGGAAAAGCCGATTAACATTTAACCATGATTAATCAGCCGGCAATCACCTAACAACAACCTAGGGACAAAAAAAAATGCCAATCCACCTACTCAGTGGTTAATTTTCACGGGGAATACAGCCGTTCGACTTCACCCAATAGTTACTTGACTGGTATCGACGCTGGTTGCCCCATGGACTTTACTGGCAATTGCTACCATTTTATTTAAAGTCGCCTGATTGGAAACCCTGCCTTTTAGTACAACTTTACCACCAGTTTGAGCGACCCACAATTTGTCTTCATCAGCTAAATCCGGTGTCTCGTCAAAAGCTAAAACTACTCGTTTAGCTAGTCCGCTTTCGTCGTATTTTCCGTCTAATCCGACTCTTTCGGGGGGAATACCCGCAGCAGCGGCTTTACCTGCGATCGCACTAGCGGCATCTGCCGGTTTATCTAAGCCAAAAATTCTTTTTAACCAATCCATTGCTAACACTCCTGATTGAGTTCTAAAACCCCAATTTCTTTAAGAGGGATTTGGTGGAAACGATGTGTCGATCTAATCCTAAACGATCGGGACTGACTCCCACCGCTAAAGCGACTAATTGGGAAAAATGTAATACAGGTAAACCTAAACTTTGACCGATCACTTTTGCCACTTCCGGTTGTCGGGAATCAAGATTAAGATGGCATAAAGGACAAGGGGTGACTAAACAATCGGCCCCCGCTGCCATGGCCTCTAAAATATGTTTTCCTGCCATTTGGAACGATTGGGTGGTGGCATAACTGGACAGGGGCCAACCACAGCATTGAGTGCGTCCTTGATAATAAATCGGATTTGCTCCCACGGTCCGAAAGACATTTTCTAGGGATTCCGGCTGAAAAGGATTATCGTAGGGGAGAGTATCCTGGGCCCGCAGGAGATAACAACCATAAAAACCGGCACAATTTAAGCCTGATAAGGGACGAATCACCTTGGCCGCCAGATTATCTAAGCCATAATCGCCCACAATTGCCCAGAGTAGGTGTTTAACCGTCGTCGTACCTTGGTAGGGAGAACAATGTTCTTTCTGTAAATAATTATTAACTTCCTCAACATAATTGGGATTATTATGCTTTGCTTCCTTCAAGCGCTCATCCACATGTCCGATCACCCCTTGACAGGTGCTACAGTGAGTCAACAGGGGTAAATTGAGGGCTTCCGCTAGGGCAATATTACGCGCATTGACGGCATCTTCCAAGAGTTGCGAATCTTCCTTATAAGTTCCCGAACCACAACAGGCAGCTTTTTTGAGTTCGACTAAATTAATCCCCAAAGCTTCCGTCAGGGCTGCCGTGGATAAATATAGTTCCCGACAGGCACCTTGAGCGACACAACCGGGAAAATAAGCGTACTGGAGATTGTTGACTGTCATGGATTCTAGGAAATTACTACTCATTACCTATCTACCATCTTGCCCCCCTTCCCCCCTGTCATCACTAAAGTCATGGAATTTCTTAATAGACAGTCTTTTGTGAGCTGCTCCGAACAAGTGTAGGGTAGTTTGTCCCTAGAGATAATATCCAAAAAGTAGGAGAGCCATCTCAACAGTATAATGGCTCTCCTTGAGAAAAATTGTTGTCCTGAGGAGTCGGTTGTACGAATGGGAATCTGCCCAGTCAAGAGGTGATTTACGGGTAGAATTGAGAGTGCAGCCGAGAAATTACGGCGAGAAACCCTATTTTGTCTGCTTACGCCGCTTGGGGGAGGGTGATGACAGCACCAAAGTCAGCACGGCTAGGGAAAATCGAGAGAACCCGGTCCAGTTGGGTTAATTCAAAGATAATCTTGACTGAAGGTGGAATAGAACAGATATTGAAGGATTTTTCTTGACTTTGAGCCAGACGAAAGGCGGTAACTAAAGCCATTAATCCGGCACTGTCGAGGAATTCCACCCTACTCATGTCCACAAGAAAAGTGATAGAGCTATTCTGGTTCACCAGATTGGTGAGCTGCTCTTGAAATTCTAGGACGTTAGCGGCGGTAATATAGCCACTTGGCTCAAATAGAGCAATTTCTGGGACTTTTACAGGACTTTTCATGGCTGGGCTTTGAAATTCATAAATGAACCTTTTAACTGGAAATCAGATAACGCTATTATGTCCTAACTTTCTGAGTTTGTAACCTTGGTCTTGATCAATTTTCCCTCTCCTGAAAAGATTAATCTTTTTTTAATCTTGACCCCTATAGGGAAGAACCAATTTTAGGTTAACCTTAGGATTCTAGTGGTAAAGAGGAACAGTGATCAGGACTGACTAGGGTGAACATCAGGGGAAAGTCGTTAGGTTTAAGCTCTAACTCCGAATAACTAACGATGACCCAGGATTATACTGGTATTTTTGCTAAAATAAAGTAAAGCAGGATACAGAAAATAGATTTATTGAGCTAGAGTAAGGAAATTGTGGATACCCAGCCGACTATCCGCCAATTAGTGGAAAAAGCCCTATATTATCGTCAAATCACGCCAGAAATCGAAAACGGAATTAATGAACTCCTCGCTCGTCTTGGCTACGTTTCTGATGTGGATTACGAGGCCCTCGAGTTACTCATGGATGAAATGGACGAAGGCCGGATTAATCTCGTTCCGCGTCGGTAACTTCAGTTATCAGTTATCAGTTATCAGTTATCAGTGGTGAGTTATCAGTGGTGAGTTTTCAGTTCACTGATGGACTTTCGGTTCCTGCTTATGCAATGGACGGGGTTATAAGGGATGATTTAGCGATCACCCGATCGAACCAGACCAAGTAACGAAGAACCTGACTTGACTGATGACTGTTTACTGATTACTGAACAATCCCCCAAAACCCAATTTCCCCAAATTTCCCCAAATTAATATAATTAACTTCAGGCCTTCTCCTAACCTGATTTTTTCCATGATTCCTTTAACTCTTAATCTTTTGCAAGGTTCCGTTACTTTTCGTTTCAGTCCCAGTGCTGCTCTGGATTTGCAAAGGGAAATTAACATTTTACTCGATCGCTTGAAAGCGATCGCCAGTAATGCCGCTAGTGGGGGTAAACCCCAACCCCAAAAACCGCTGGAATATCAGCACACTGGTGATGTGTTTCTGGAAGTGTTTTGTAATCCCAATATTTATCCGAATCCTTTTTCGGCTAAAGTTTTGTTAACGGTTCGTGATGATCGCCTACGCTTAACCACAGAAGCAGAATTAACCCGTGTGATCGAAGATTTAGAGCGTTATCTCGACCAAAATAGTTAGAATCGGGGGATTTTTGGGGTTTCGACCTTTCCTTGTCGTCCCACCTCTCCCCATCTGATTATTCTTCTCTAGCTTGCCATGTTACCGACCGATTTATTGATTTCCCGTCAAAATGGCGAGACAATTATTCCCAAACGCTTACCGATCGCTCCTGATTATCTGGCGCTCGCTCAAGAACAAATCAGCTGTTTTCAGGAAAGTATCGGTGCAACTAAGGGGGAATTAAGCCAAAAACTCCTAATCTTGGAGGGAGACAGTCCCGATTATAAAATTAAACGGGGATTTGCTCACCTATTAACCAATCATTTTGCCACCTTTGAGATTATTAGTCCCTTAGAACCGCAGGAATTAAGAAAAAGAGTTTTTGAACAAGCGGCTAACTTTGTTCCTATTCCCCAAAATCGATCGCTAATTCTGGAGAAAATTGCCCAGCAAATCAGCCAAGAATTAAATCAAGAAATTTTTCCAGTAGCTCTAGAAAAAGGACTCTATGCTGATTTAGCAGAGAATAAAATTCTCACTCAATTTGATGCTCCCACCCCCGAAAACTTAATCCATCGTTTTAACCTCTCGCAAATTCAAGGGATTTTTTATCGGGCCAGTTATTTAATTATCAACGTCCACCGCAACGATCCGGGGGAATATAAATATCTCTTTCGCTATCTAAAACTATTTCGTTTAATGACTTATATCGAAGGGGATGCCGATACGGGATTTACTATTACTATCGATGGTCCCACCAGTTTATTTAAAGCTAATAGTCGTTATGGCATTGAAATCGCTAAATTAATTCCTGCCTTACTCCATGTTACTCACTGGAATTTGAAGGCACAATTACAGTATAAAGATTCCTACACAGGAACTATTAAAAAACAACAGTTCAATTTAGAGGATAACTGTGGTCTGGTGTCCCACTATTCCCCGGGTAAACCCTACGATAGTATGTTAGAGGAATCTTTCGCTAAACGTTGGTTACAGTTAAAAACTGAATGGCAGTTAGAAAGGGAAGTGGATTTAGTGCCTTTACCCGGAGGAGTGATGATTCCCGATTTCCGTTTAGTGCATCCCGATGGTCGCGTTTTTCTCCTCGAAATTGTTGGTTATTGGCGACCAGAATACCTACAAAAGAAATTTTTACAGGTCAAATCGGCCCAAGCAAACAATCTAATTTTAGCCGTATCGGAACGGTTAAATCTAGAAAAAGCTGGAGTTAAATTTCAAAATCTACCCGCTCAGGTTATCTGGTTTAAAGATAAATTATCACCCCAAGCAGTGTTAGAAGTTTTAAATTAAAGGGTTAAGAAGCTAAAAGCGGAAGTATGATTTAATACTCCCGCTTTGGTTTAATCAGACTAGGTTAACTCTTTCGCTCAAGACCGGACAATGAGTACTACATCATTGAGCAATGGTAGGATTGATGGACACTTTCACCACTTTATTTTTTTCTTCTTCCGCTTTCGGGAGGGTGAGGTTGAGAATGCCATCTTTGTATTCAGCGGTCACGTTACTATTATCAACCTGAACCGGTAGAGGAATAACCCGATGGAATTTACCATAACGGAATTCAGTGCGGGTAAATCCTTCTTCTTCGGTTTTAATTTCCGATTTTCTTTCACCATTAATGGTCAGACTATCGGCTGTTACTTCCACGTTGAGGTCTTTGGCTTCCATACCAGGTATTTCCAGTTTAAGCTGAACTGCCTCTGGCGTTTCGGTAATCTCCGCCGCTGGGATGAAGGATAACCCCATTTTTTCGCCATTGCCTACATCAGTCGGCACAAGACGGTCAAACAAGCGATTCATTTCTTTTTGTAGGCTTTCTACTTCTCTGAAAGGTTCCCAACGTATAAGTGCCATATAAGTCACCTCCGAAGTTTTCTTGACGCTAGAGATGTTGGTTTATCTCTACACTTTTAGGGTAGATAAAAGATTCTCTGACCGGGGTAGGGTTTTCGCTATTGAGTTTTTCCAGATTCCCGTACTATCTCCTATACTAGAGCTAGGTGAAAAAGTTTTTCCTGGTGTGGGGTGTGGGGTGTGGGGTGTGGGGTGTGGGGTGTGGGGTGTGGGGTGTTTTCTCAGTGAACTGATAACTGATAACTGATGACTGATGACTGATAACTGATAACTGATAACTGATAACTGATAACTGACTCCACCAACAGACTTTTTCAGTAACCCCTAATTATCTACTGATGAATAATTAAACTTTCTAAACTGGTTTGTAAATCTTGGGTTAATTGTGCTACGGCCGAGCGTCGATCACTTTTATAATCAGCATAGCGCTCGGATACGGAAATAGGTTTACCAATAGTTATTATCGCTTTTTGTTGACCAATTTGGGGACGAAAAAAGGGATTACCTCCCTTAATTCTTGTCACTAAATCCCAGAGTAATAAAATTGTCTCGGCGAATCTTTCTACAGTGGGTTTTTCTTTGACATAATAACCAGTTACTGATACAAAACTTTCCACAATTCTCATGTGCCACATTTTTAAATTAGCTTCATCAGCCAGGCGATCAGCTAATCCTAATTCAAGGGGAGAAATAGAATGAGTGGGTTTTAATTCTTGGCGATAAATGCGTTCCCATCCTGCTTGTTCTAAACGACGACAGCGATCAATCACATTACCATTAGGAGAAACATTAAAATACTTTTCTACGGTTTGGAGGGCCACATCTAATAAATTGGCTAAACGTTTGGCTAGGGTTTCATTTGGATCATCGCCATTAGCAGGTACTACTGGCAAAGATTGATAATAGAAATCTCGATAAAAATCCTCCATTAAGGATAATAATCTTTCTCCTAACCGAAAAAGACGCTCGTATAAAACCTTTTCTTCTTGGGATGAATTCGGGGTGGGTTCTAAACCGCTATCGTTTTCTAAATTAGTTAAAATTTGCTCGATTTCTTGCCACACTGGAGTCAGATAAAAATACTGAATACCCATAGGTAAAATAATTACTTCTTGCTGTTGTTTAGCTTTTCTGACATCATCCACCCCCCAAAAAGCTAATTGAGAAATACCCGGTTCAATCGCACTGACAAGCTCATTATGTCCGTTAGTTGCCCCTTCGGGAGCGGCGGCTAAAGGATAATCTCCTTCTAATAATAAACGACGAGCCGAACGCAATCCGATTAAATCGGCTTTTCCCCGTTGAATTGGTGTACCACCCAACTTAGAATATAACCATCCTACCCTTTCTCCAGCCCATAAAGGAATCCCTCGATCATACATAAAATGAGCGTGAATTGGATTGTTTAATTTTATTCCTAACTCTTGGCCTTTTTTGGGTACTAATTTCCACAAAAGATAGGCCATACAGTAGGGATCGTTAATACTGGGATGACGAAAAGCAAGCAGTAAACGGACTTTTTTCTCTTGACTTTTTTGATAAAATGTGATTAAAGTTTCTAGATTGGCGGCGGAAATTTCTCTTAAATTGGTTTGAGTTTGTAACCAGAGAGGTAAAAAGATTTGACATCCCTTTAAAAGCAAGGGATTAAGGTCAGGGGGGATAAATTCGAGGGGGGGTTGTGCGCCCAAAGATAGATTAGACATATAAGTAGTCGTGCCAAATAAATTTCCTAGTTGAGACAGTTATCAGTTATCAGTTATCAGTTATCAGATTTGAGTTTTCAGTTCACTGTTTACTGTTTAAGGAAGAATAAAAGAAAAATCTGATCAATAATTACCCACTGTCCAAAAGGTAATCAAAGCAGCAAACAGGTGTCGCGCTAGATTTCAAATAGACTGGGATTACAGGCTCCCTCAACCGTGAAAGGAGAAATTAACCGACTTTGAGCGAGCAGGAACAGGAGCAGTTTACCTCCTCACCTCAACAAATACATCTATACTATAGCTCTATCCCCATTTCTCGCAAACGAGCCGCCAACTGTTGAGAACGCTGTCTTTCCTCTTCCAGAGCTTGCTGAGTAGCATTTAATTGCTCCTGTGCTGCAGCCGCTTGCTCCTGGGCCGCAGCCGCTTGCTCCTGTGCTGCTTCTTCTGGCAAGGGGATTAAATTGCCTTCCGGGTCATAAAATCTTGCCCAGATTGCCGTTTCTCGGTCAATAGTACCCTCCCAAGTTCCCAACCAATAGCCTAAAGTTTCGCACCATAACCAGCCGCGCTCGTTTCGTTCTAAAGAATGGTAGCGTTGGTCGGCCCCTAAATGCCATCCTTGTAAAGAATTGCCATCGAAAGGATCGTAGATGAAATAATCTGGCGTGCGGAAGGTTCCCTCATAAATTGCCTTTTTTCGCACTTTATCGGTCTTGGCGGTACTAGGAGAGGTTAATTCCACGATAACGTCGGGATAACGTCCCTCTTCTTCCCAAATTACCCAACCCTGTCGCTCTCTCTTGCCATCAACATTGAGGACGGCGAAGAAATCGGGCCCGCGAAAATCGCGATTTTTCGCCTGTTCGCGGCTGAAATAAATAAACATATTGCCACCGGTGTAGAAGTCGTCTCGTTCGCCGTAACCCTGCTGTAGGGAGCGAATCAAGACATTCATGGCAATGCGGTGTCGGTTGCTTTCCAAGGGTTCACCATCATCAAAAATTAAGTCTGTGGGGGGTGGGGTGGGTTCCCAGAAGTCCTCGAAATCTTCTTCTATCAGTGCCGGAGAGGTGGCAGTTTCGTCGCTTTTGGCAATCGTCATTTTTTTGGCCTCTCTAGGTGGGAGTGTCCAGATTTTTGCTGATTATTGCTCCTATGTTACATCAGAATTTAGGAGTGAGGAGATAGATGTTACGAGTTGAGAAAATTATCTTGGCTTAACAATGATCAAAACTTTTCTTCTGGGTGCGTTACATTGGGCTAATACACCCGACTAATACTAAATCCGTTGAGTATAGGCTACATATCAGGAGAGGCAATAGGCACTCTTGCAATAGGCAAAAGGAGCAATAGATAATCAGTTTTTAATAACCAGATTTAGTATAATATCCTTAAGCTAACCAAAAAACTTGGCTTTATCTTTAACTAATTTTGTCCCGATTCCGGCGGCAATCACTTCGGAGAGAATGCTAATTAAACGATAGATAGCAACGGTGACAAGTACGTTAGCGACGGGAAAAGTTTCTGCGTCTAAAAGTGCAATCACTGTAGCTTCAAACACTCCTAATCCCCCCGGCGCTCCGGGGACAACTAAACCCAATAACCAAGCAAAACTAAAGGTTCCTAGTAGGGGTAAAATCTGAGCGGGGGTAATCATTTTTAATACCATCCAAGCTAAAATAAAACCCGCACCGCGCCATAATAAAAATCCAGTTTCACCCAAGAGGGGAACGAGAGGATATTGAGTTAGATAAACAGGTTCTTGAGCAATCTTTTTCTTTTGGCTAAGGATTTTCAGAGGATAATTTAAAAATTTGGGATGAATGCCGATTAAAATTAATCCTAAAACTAATATCTGTATCCCTAGACTTGAGCTAGATTTCATCCAACCTAAACCACTAGCAATTACTGCTATGGCTAAGGCTGCACACACCAGTAGTAAAAGTTCTAATAAAACGCTTAAACTAGCAGTTCCCCAATCACTTCCTGCTTTATTAATTGCCACGATGCGAGCATAAAAGTGACCGATATTACCAGGTAGATATTTTCCTAAATTGGTAATCATATAGATGCCAATTCCTGCGGAGGTTTTAATCGGCTGTTGATAGCTTTTGAGTATCCATGTCCACACCCATCCTGCCCAAATTTGAGCGATAACGGTGGTTACAAGTGCCAAGAAAAGAAATAACCAGCCGTGATTTTCAATTCTAACTGAGGTGACGTTATCCCAGTTATTTTTAAGGTTACTGAGAACAAAAAATAAGGTTCCCCCAATAATCAGCCAACGTAAAAACTTTTTCATCATTTCGTTTTTTTCTTTATTCATTTTCTGGAGGAAACCAGTCGAGATCGAGCAGATTTTCTAAACTGTAGGGACATTCCCCAGGAAAACTAACTTGATTATCGGTTTTTTCTCTAACATAATTTAAGGCTTTCTGGTAAATGCGAGGTAATTCTTGAGTGAGATAATTGCGGAGATTAGTGGTTAAATAATTGTCGATCTGGTTTTTGAAATTGACAATTTCTGAGCGCCAATGAATACGATTATATGTTCTTTCATCTTCCCAAAATTGTAGGACTAAACAATGTCTGATAATTTGCTCTAATAAACTGACAACACGAAACTTTTTCTCGCTTCCTAAATCTTCTAACTCCTCGATTAAGTTTTCTAAATCTAAAGCTTCATATCTTTTATTCTTCAAAAGTTCTATAGTTTCTTCTAACCAGAGGTAATCATCAATTTCGTAGAGAGTTTTTAAGTTGAGAATAACAGTCATTTTTTATCTCCTTGATGATAAGATGGCAGGCAATTAGGCTCGAGAAGTTCTTCTAAACTGTAGGGACAACTATCGGGGAAAGTAACTTTATTTTTTGTCTTTTTCCGCACAAAGAAAACTGCATCTTCATAAATGTTAGTTAATTCATTTTGTAAATAATTACAGAGATTAGTGGTTAAACGTCTTTTTAGCTGAATTTGAAAGTTGACTATTTCTAACTCCCAGTGATCCTGATTATATGCTCTTTCCTCTGTCCAGAACTGTAGGAGTAAGAAATGTCTAATAATTTGCTCTAATAAACTAGCAACACGAAACTTTTTTTCGTTTCCCAAGTCTTCTAACTCCTCGATTAAATTGTCTAAATCTAAAGCGTCAAATCTTTTCGCTTTTAAGAGTTCGATGGTTGCTTCTAACCAGAGAGAATCATCAATCTCGTAGAGAGTTTTTAAGTTGGGAATAACAGTCATTTTTTTATCTCCTTTATTCGTAAGCTGGTAGCCAATTAGGATCGAGAAGTTCTTCTAAACTGTAGGGACAAGTATTGGGAAAGTTGACTTGATTATTAGTCTTTTTTCTCACATAACGGAGTGCCTTCTGATAAATATTATCAAATTCCTGTTCTAAATATTTCCGTAAACTTGCCGTTAGGTAGGTATTTAATTGATCTTGAAAATTTACCAGTTCTGACTCCCAATGAGCTTGATTATATTCTCTTTCCCTTGTCCAAAATTGCAGTAACAAAGCATGACGAATAATTTGCTGTAAAAAACTAGCAACACGAAACTTTTTTTCGTTACCCAAATCTTCTAACTCCTCGATTAAATTCTCTAAATCTAAAGCCTCAAAATTTTTAGCCTTGAGCAGTTCTATAGTTTCTTCTAACCAAAGAGAATCATCAATCTCGTAGAGAGTTTTTAAGTCGGGAATAACAGTCATTTTTTATCTCCTTGATTGTCAGATGGTAGCCAATTAGGATCGAGAAGTTCTTCTAAACTGTAGGGACAAGTATCGGGAAAGTTGACTTTATTATCGGTTTTTTGACGAACGTATCGCACGGACTCAAAGTAAATTTGCTCAAATTCCTGTTCTAGATATTTACCAAGATTTGTGGTTAAATAACGTTTTAGTTGATCTTTAAAACTCACTATCTCTGCTTGCCAATGAGCCTGATTATATTCTCTTTCACTTGTCCAAAACTGTAATAATAAACAATGTCTAATAATTTGCTGTAAAAAACTAGCAACACGAAACTTTTTCTCGTTTCCCAAGTCTTCTAACTCCTCGATCAAGTTTTCTAAGTCTAGCGCTTCAAAATTTTTAGCCTTGAGCAGTTCGATGGTTTCTTCTAACCAGAGAGAATCATCAATTTCGTAGAGAGTTTTAAAGTCGGGAATAACAGTCATTTTTTATTTCTCCTAGAATGGGCAATAGTGACCAGTTAAACCGATCACTACAGCTTTTATATACTAGATAATTTTAGCGGCGCGCAGACCGAAAAAGAGACCGAGGGCAATTCCGGTAAAAACGATCAGATAACCCGCTAAAGCAGCAACAGCTAACACAGACATGGTGAAAATCTCCCAAGTAATTTAATCTTTTTTAGCATTGTACCGTTATTCTTGCCCTTCCCCTTCCTCGTCTTCCATATCTTCCCCAAAGCGCTGCTGGGGGGGAATTGCGGCGACAATTGCCTCGATTACCTTGCCGACTGGAACAATTTCTAAGCCCACATCTTCGGGATAAACTTGACCTCTGGGGACAATCGCCCGTTTAAAGCCCAATTTCGCCGCTTCTTTTAATCTTAGTTCCATTTGCGACACTAAGCGCACTTGTCCGCCTAATCCCACTTCCCCGATTAAGACTGTGCGCGGATCCACGACTCGATCGCGAAAACTAGCGACAACAGCGATCGCAACTCCCAGATCCGCCGCCGGTTCTTCCACTCCCAACCCTCCTGCGGAGGCAACATAGGCATCTAATTTTGATAAAGGAATGCCGACACGCTTTTCTAAAACAGCGAGAATTTGCTGTAATCGGTTGTATTCTATGCCCGTGGTTGATCGGCGCGGGGAAGCGTAGCTGGTAGGGCTAACTAATGCCTGTAACTCCACCACAATCGGGCGTGTACCTTCACAGGCTACCACCGTCGCCGTACCGGGGGAAAATTCGTCGCGATTGCCTAAAAACAATTCTGAGGGGTTTTCCACTTCCGCCAAACCGTGATCCACCATCTCGAAAATACCGATCTCATGGGTGGCCCCAAAACGGTTTTTCACAGATCTTAAGAGACGATGGGAGGCATAGCGATCGCCTTCAAAATATAACACTGTATCGACCAAATGTTCCAAAACTCGCGGACCAGCGATCGCCCCTTCTTTAGTCACATGACCGACAATTAATAAAGTAATATTCTCCCGTTTTGCCACCTGCATCAAGGCGGAGGTACATTCGCGAACTTGGGCGACAGATCCCGGTGCGGAAGTTAACGCCCCAAAATAAAGAGTTTGAATACTGTCAATTACCGCCACCTGTGGGCGTAGAGATTCTAATTCTCGCAAAATTTCCTCTAAATCGGTTTCTGGCAGAACATAGAGATGATTATCGAGTTCTGACGTTGATTCAGAGGCTTTTTTCTCCTTGCCATTGCCGTTATTTTCCGACTCCACGGGGACCACTCCCACTCCTAAACGGGCAGCCCGCAGTTTAATCTGTTGTCCCGATTCTTCAGCGGAAACGTAGAGGATGCGCGGTAATCTTTGGGCGAGTTGGTTGGTAACTTGCAGTAAAAGCGTCGATTTGCCGATACCCGGATCGCCGCCGATTAGTACAAGAGAACCGGGGACGATGCCACCACCGAGAACGCGATCGAATTCCCCGTAACCGGAGGGAAAACGTTCCTGTTCATACTGGGTAATTTCCGAGAAGCGAACCGAGATGCGCGGTTGCGGGTTGCGTTGTCCTTTGCCGTTATTTGGGCGACTATTTTGCCATCCTGGGCGATTTACCGCCGGATTATTGCCACCAGCCATCACTTGTTCTTCTAGCGTCCCGTAGGTGTCACAACTGGGGCATTTGCCCAACCATTGGGGAGATTCCGCCCCACAAGCGCTACAGATGTATATTGTTCGCGATTTCGCCATGTTTTTTAAGAAAAGTTGAAGAAAAGCGGTTTGAGGATCAATTCTCTTGTCAAATTTGATTAAGTATGATAGGGGTAAGGAAGACGATAAAGTTATTGATAATTGCCATAAAAGAAATAAAATAGGAAATTTAGGCTTAATGATAACGGCCAAAGGATATTCTATAAACAGGAACGCTCGTTATTTAACTTTAAAATTCATCACACTATTTAACTAAGGAGTGTTAATTCAGTTGGAGAACCAAAAGGAAAAAATTCTCGTTGTTGATGATGAAGCCAGCATCCGTCGTATCTTAGAGACTCGTTTATCGATGATTGGTTATGAAGTCGTCACCGCCGCCGACGGAGAGGAAGCTTTAGAAACCTTCCGCACCGCCGAACCCGATTTAGTGGTTTTGGATGTGATGATGCCGAAATTAGACGGTTACGGTGTCTGTCAGGAACTCCGCAAAGAATCGGATATTCCTATCATTATGTTAACCGCTTTGGGCGATGTGGCCGATCGAATTACCGGGCTAGAATTGGGCGCGGATGACTATGTAGTTAAACCTTTTTCTCCCAAAGAACTCGAGGCGCGGATTCGTTCGGTGTTGCGTCGGGTGGAGAAAAATGGCGCTCCGGGGATTCCCAGTTCCGGTGTGATTCATATCGGTTCCATTAAAATCGATACCAATAAACGCCAAGTTTATAAGGGAGATGAACGCATCCGTCTGACTGGTATGGAATTTAGTTTACTGGAATTATTGGTCAGTCGCTCGGGAGAAGCTTTTTCCCGCTCGGAAATCCTTCAGGAAGTTTGGGGTTATACCCCCGAACGTCATGTGGATACGCGGGTGGTAGATGTGCATATTTCCCGTTTACGAGCCAAATTAGAGGATGATCCCAGCAATCCTGAGTTAATTCTCACCGCTAGAGGTACAGGCTATCTTTTTCAACGTATTCTAGAACCAGACGAGGAATAGTTCTCAGCTATGGTACAAGCTGATCCCAATCGTATTTTAAGACTGTTACCCCTGTTCGCCGGCATCGTCGGGGGTACGGTATTAATGTTTAATCGTTTTGCCACTGCCGATTTAACCCCATCGCAAGCGCGTTCCGATGTGATGGGAGTGATTTTGAGTGGGGTTTTAATTTTGGTGGGTTTAATCTGGCAAAGAGTTCAACCCCGCTTACCAGATGCTGTGGAATTAATCGGGCGCGAAGGTCTGGAATTTGCCCCAGATTTGCCAGAACCGGTTAAAATTGAGCTTGCCTGGGCTTCCCATTTACTTTTAACTAACACCGCGACAAAATCTCTGATCGTTTATTATCGGGGAAAAGTTTTATTACGTCGCGGTATCTTAAGCCAGAATTCTGAAGTTAAAGTTAGTAATATTATCAAAAGAGTTTTAGAAACTGGTAAAGCCGTCTATTTAGTTAATTTAAATTTATATCCCGCTAAAATCGAGTTTGACTATTTGCCAGAAAACACCCAAGGCTTAATCTGTCAACCCATCGGGAAGGAAGGGGTGTTAATTTTGGCGGCAAATGCACCGCGCAGTTATACCAAACAAGACGAAATTTGGATCGAGGGAATTGCTGATAAATTAGCCAACACTTTCAGTCAGTTTTAGGCGATTTCACTTTGTAGCTCAGGATTTTAACCGATGACTCAAACTGGTGAAACCTTTACCTATGATGGCCAACAACCCTCGGTATTTTGTCGGCCATCCCCTCGTTTCGTAGCGTTTGGGACCGTTCGCGATCAGAGATGCTCATGGTTGCCACAGACTGATAGCTTTGATTGCCAATGCCTTACTCCTTCTCATTTGTCCTTGAGAAAATCCCCGTACTCGGTTAGAACCGACACTCCGCACTTCAAAATGTAGTATAAAGTAGTATAAACTCATTCGAGAAAAAATAAGTAAAAATACTCAGAGAATTAGTCCCAAAAAAGTGAGACAATCAAAAAGCTCAAAAATCTATTAAAGGTACAAAAATTGTCTCCTATCTCAGAGGTAAAAATTAAAAACCTAGATCACTTAGGAATAGTAGCCGGGCTAATTGACGAAATAGGAATAGTTGAAATAATCAACTCTAAATTAGGAATCGACCCCGGAGAAAAAATTTCAGCAGGAACAGTGGTCAAAGCTATTCTAATCAATGGATTAGGATTTGTTTCAAGACCTTTATACTTATTTAGTCAATTTTTTGAAGATAAAGGAATCGAAGAATTATTGGGAGAAGAAATAAAAACCGATTATATCAATGATGATAAAATTGGGAGAGTCATGGATGAATTATACAAACATGGACTGAATGATATCTTTATAGAAGTTGTCTTATCGGTCATCAATAAATTTAAAATAGAGACAAAATATTCTCATCTAGATGCCACATCATTTCATCTAGATGGAGAATATAAAAGTGAAGAAAAAAAGAGAAAGAAGAAGAAGAGATTATCAAAGAAAGACCAATAATTATTACCAAAGGATATTCTCGTGACCATCGACCAGATTTGAAATAATGCGTCTTAGACTTAATAACAACCCAAGATGGAGACGTACCATTATTTGTGAGAGTCGGAGATGGAAATGAAGCCGATAAAGCTGTCTTTGGCAAAATCTTAGTAGAATTTAAAAAACAAATAAAATTTGACAGTATTATGGTCTGTGACAGTGCCTTATATAGTCAAGAGAATCTTCAACTAATTCAACATCTAAAATGGATAAGTAGAGTTCCCATGACGATAAAAAGAGCCAAAGAATTAGTCAAAAATGCAGAAATGGAAGAAATAGAGGCCAAGGAAAGAGAAAAAAGGGCAGAGCTAAATTTAGAAGGATATACCTGGAAAGAAGAAAAAGTGACTTAGGTCGTAACCAACAAATCTGGCTAATAGTAACCAGTGAAAAAAGACAAATAAGTGACTTAAAAAAACTAGAAAATAACCTGAAAAAAGAAAAAGACAAAGGGGAGATAATTCTCAAGAGCTTGCAGAAAGAAGAGTTTGAAAATCCCCAACAAGCCCAATATAAATTAAGAGCAATTAATCAAAAACTAAACCTCGTTAAAATCCTAGAAATTGACCTAATTGCCAGTCAATCAAAAGACCATAAAACGATTTATAAAATTAGCGGCGTAGGGCAAGAAAAAACTGAAGAGATAGTCAGAAGAAGAAAGGAAGCAGGCAGATTTATTTTAGCAACTAACTTAGTTGATGAAGAAGACAAATTAGACCCAGCCGAAATGGTGACAACTTATGAAAATCAACAGTCTTGTGAAAGAGGATTTAGATTTTTGAAAGATCCTTTATTTTTTGCGGATAGTTTCTTTGTTGAAAAAACGGAAAGAATCGAGACAATGTTATTCTTGATGTCTTTCTGCTTGTTAGTCTATAACCTCGGACAAAGAGAACTAAGAAATAGCTTAAAGAGAGCCAAGGCTGGAGTCAAAAATCAAGTCAATAAATTAACGAGTAGTCCCACAATAAGATCGATATTTTAATGTTTTCAGGGCATTCATATTTTTATTTTGAATGGGGTCAAGCAAATTGTCAATTTAACTGAAGAGCGCCGTTTTATTTTAAATTTTCTGCCTTCATCTTGTCAAAAATATTATCTGTAATCTTAGTCTAAATAACAAAGGAACAAAGTTTATAACAATTGAGTAATATGCTTATAGAAGAGTCACTACTCCTCGAATTGTTGTGACTTAGTTTAACTCTTTGAGCTGAAAAAACATTTGGTATTTTATGATTTCTCCTCAACATCTGATTGGTTGAGTATTTTTTTTGATTATTCCGATTTTTTTCTTTGAAAAGACCTGTAGTTTTTTATACTTCAAAGTGAAGTGCGGAATATGAGTTCTGTCTGTATCACTTGTTACTTGTTAAAATGATAATTGCTGGATCAAACAAAAGTGCTAACATGGAGATTAAGCAAATATTTTGTTAAGGAGAGGGCTATGCCTCAATATCTTTCTCCAGGCGTTTATGTTGAAGAAGTACCTTCAGCAGTCAAAGCGATAGCCGGAGTTAGCACCAGCATCCCCGGATTTATTGGAATTGTACCAGACAAAATCCACCTGGTCGCCAAAAATCCGACAACGCCCGGAAGCACTAAGTTTGTGGACTTTGCGCCGCCGCCAGCCAAGATAGCTAAATTGATTACCAATTGGACCCAATTTACCAAATTCTTTGGCGATCTAATCGGCGACGAAACAAAGGCAGCAACGGCAGATGCCAATCCTGCCATTGATCCTGGACACCAACACCTGGCTCACGCAGTTTACGGATTTTTCAACAATGGCGGCAGCAGTTGCTATGTAGTGCGGATTGTTGACAATACACAACTTGATGATGCTCTCAAAGCTTTTGCCGCGATCGATCCAATTTCACTGGTAGCAATCCCAGGAAACACCGATGACGCGATCCGAGATAAAGTAGTAGCTCATTGTCAAGCCACCGGCGATCGCTTTGCTATCCTAGATGGACCTGAGACGGCTGCCGATTTAACCACTCTGACCAAAATTCCGGCTGAATCAGGAGTCATGCCGAAAAGAACCGATTTGGCCGCCTGGTATTTCCCCTGGATCAAGGTTTTTGACCCAGCGACTAAACTACAAAACC
Organism: Microcystis sp. M049S2; assembly: GCF_020245625.1. Taxonomy (NCBI): domain Bacteria; kingdom Bacillati; phylum Cyanobacteriota; class Cyanophyceae; order Chroococcales; family Microcystaceae; genus Microcystis; species Microcystis sp. M049S2. The sequence goes on from NZ_JADBUN010000169.1 coordinate 20,079, forward strand.
CTAGTGGTGATGGGTCGCTATTTGTCCCCCCTAGTGGACATCTGGCAGGAGTCTATGCTCGCGTTGACAACGAGCGGGGAGTCTTCAAAGCACCAGCCAATGAGGTGATTTTTGGCGCACAAGACGTAAGCCAGCCCCTCAGTAAAGCTGACCAGGATAACTTGAATCCTAAAGGAGTCAACTGCATCCGTGTCCTCAATGGCAAAATCCTAGTCTGGGGAGCCAGAACCGTCGGCGGCGATGACAATGCTGACTTGAAATACATCAACGTCCGCCGCACCCTGCTTTTTCTGCGGGAATCGATTGACGAAGGCACCCAGTGGGTGGTCTTCGAGCCGAACACTCCCGCCCTCTGGCAACAAATTACCCGCAACGTTTCGGCATTCCTTACCAATGTCTGGCGTTCGGGAGCATTGTTTGGCAATACACCCCAGGAGGCATTTTACGTCAAGTGCGATGCGGAAAACAACCCGCCCGAGTTGCGCGAATTGGGCCAAGTCGTCACCGAAATTGGCGTGGCGATTGTCCGGCCGGCTGAATTTGTCATCTTCCGCATCAGCCAGATGGCCCAAACCAGCTAACAGAGAGGTGAGCTATGGCGATCGCCTATAAAACGCCAGGTGTCTATCGAGAGGAAAGCTTCCGCCAACCAGAAGCCAAATTGCCCACTGGCATTCCTGGATTCGTCGGCTTCTTTCAGGCTAAGCCATCAGAGAAGGATTTCCCCGTCAACACCCCGAGGGCATTACACCATCAGGAAGAATTCAGCGAAAAATTTATCGCCCAAGGCTATCTACTAGAGGCAGTGACTGGCTTCTTTGCCAATGGCGGAACTCGCTGTTATGTAGTGCGAGCAGACTCCAATCAAGAGCCAAAATCCGCCCTAGAAGCGGCTCTTAAGTCCCTCGCTCCCCTGAAGGATTTGGACTTACTGGCAGTTCCCGATGCCATGAGGCTGACGGATGAAAGTGCCATAATCCAAGTGCAACAGGCAATGTTGCAACAATGCGCCGAACAAGGCGATCGTTTCGCCATTCTCGATCCTCTCCCAAACAGTACCGCAGCAGCAGTCAAAAACCAGCAAGAGGCAATTGTCCGCGGCCAACCCGAACCGATTAACGCTGCTCTCTACTATCCCTGGCTGAAAAATACCCAAGGGCGCTGGGTTCCCCCCTGCGGTCATATTGCTGGTATCTTTGCCCGCAGTGATCGCGCTAGGGGTGTCTTCAAAGCCCCAGCCAATGAAGAGATTCAGGATGCCCTCGATTTGCAAGTGGCGATCAACAATTCCCTTCAAGGTGAGTTGAATCCTTTTGGCATCAACTGCCTGCGGGCTTTTCCTGGTCGCGGACTGCGCGTCTGGGGAGCGCGGACCCTCAGTCAAGATCCCAACTGGCGTTATCTCAACGTCCGGCGGCTATTCCTCACCTTGGGGCGGTGGATCGACCAAAATCTCGGCTGGGCAAGCTTTGAACCCAATTCCCCCCGCTTGTGGGTGCGAATTGGGCGAGAACTGAGTGCTTACTTAACCCAACTGTGGCAGTTAGGGGCGCTCCAGGGAGCCATCCCAGCACAGGCATTCTACGTCAAATGCGATGCTGAAACTAACCCGACCGACCTCCGAGAAAAAGGGGAAGTGCTAACTGAAATTGGTTTGGCAACTGCTGCTCCTGCTGAGTTTCTCGTGATTCGGATTATTCATCGGGCGGGAAGCGTCGAAATGCGCCCAACCGCTTGATTACTAACCATTCAATTGTCTTACTGGCTGTTTAACAAGGAGATTTTCTATGGCTGACAGAGTTGATCCCTATCGAGGTTTCAATTTTCGCGTTGAAATCGACGGCATTCAAGAAGCAGGCTTCCGCGAATGCAGCGGTCTAGATGCGACAACCGATCCCGTTGACTATCGGGAAGGAACCGATGCCAACCACGTCCGTAAATTGACCGGGTTGAATAAATTCGCGCCCATTACTTTAAAACGGGGCATCACCGATTCCAAGACCCTCTGGGAATGGAGAGAAACCGTGATTGGTGGGAAAACCACCCGCAAAAATGTCTCGATTGTCCTATTCAACGAAGCGCAGGAAGAAAAATTGCGCTGGAATTTGCGGGAAGCCTGGCCTTCTAAATGGACAGGACCAAGTTTTAATGCCACCAGCAATGAAGTAGCGATTGAAACCCTAGAAATTGTCCACGAAGAAATGGTTAAAGCTTAACCCCCCGCTAAACTGATCACCCAATCATGCTCCAGACTGAATTTCCCTTTACCTTACCCCTGGGGTATATAGATGGGGAAGGCAACCTGCATCGGGAAGGTGTCATGCGCCTAGCCACTGCCTTCGATGAAATTGCCCCCCTCAAAGATCCCCGTGTCCGTAGCAACCAAGCTTATCTGCTGATCGTCCTGCTGTCGCGGGTCATCGCTAAGCTTGGCAGCCTGGAGTATATCAACCCGAAGGTGATTGAAGGACTGTATGCGGCAGATTTGGCTTACTTACAAGACCTCTACTGCCGCATTAATCAAAATGGTCACAACCGGGTTCATACCCAATGCCCTTACTGCGAAAAAGAGTTTGACGTGGAACTCACTAGCTTGGGGGAGTAAGGCGCTACCCCCTCGAACGGCTTTATGAGGAGGTAGCCTATATCGCCTACCACTTTCACTGGCAGCCGGAACACATTCTGGGATTGGAACACCCAGAACGCCAGCAGTGGGTGGCAGAAATCGCCAAGATTAACCAGCGTTTTAACGAACAAACTTGAGCAAACAGGAGAAAATAACTGATGTCATCCTTGGGATTAAACGCCGCTTTCAGTTTGGCGACCAATCTTTTGGGAATTCGCAGCGATCCCTATCAGGTCTTCAATTTTTTGGTCGAGATTGAAGGAATTTTGGCAGGAGGGTTCTCTGAATGTAGCGGTTTGCAGGTAGAAACTACTATTGAAGAGTACCAGGAAGGCGGTGTCAATGACTACATACATCGCTTTGCCGGGCGCAGCAAATCCCCAGCCTTGATTCTCAAACACGGACTTACCCCGATTGATGGACTGTGGAGTTGGCATCAGGATGTAGTTCAAGGCAAGATTGAACGCCAAAACGGCACAATTTATTTGCTGAACAAGCAGCGCATCCCGGTCATTTGGTGGAACTTTAAAGAAGCTTTTCCTTATAAGTGGACTGGCCCAGAATTGCGAGCAGATTCAGGCAACGTCGCCTTTGAAAGCGTCGAATTATTTCACCGAGGACTCAGCCGTCCTAGCGTGAGTAGTTTGGTAGGAGGAATCGCCGCTGAACTAAGTGCATCTGTCAATATTGGTTTCTAAAAAGGTGTATAAGATGGTCGATTCTCCTGGTGAAAAATCTGTTCTGGTAGAGCGTCTCCTTCGCCGCCAGAGTGAACCTGTTGGGGTGATTAACCTAAAACAATTCCAGACTCAATTAGCACGAGTTCCAAGCTGGATGGTTCAGCGTTCCCGTTTCCTAGAAAGGTGGCAATCTCGTTATGCTTTTGGTGAGAGTGAACCAGGTAGCAGTACGGAATTAATGTTGGCTACACCAGTGCAGCCAATTACAACCGAACCGAACCTCACTAGCCAATTGTCTTCAGCAATGTTATCTGAACGGATATATCAGGAGAAGATTGCGCCACCAATAGAAAAGATTTCTGATTCCCAAGCCGGTCAAACTTTTCGCCTCAGTCGCAAAGCTGTTCCCTTGGCACCAGATTCTAATTCTTTAAGTAAACAAGTAAATTCCTCTGAGAAGATAGATGCTCCAGCAAACACTTCTGAAAAAAATAGCCCATCCTTGAGGACAATTGTTGAAAGTGTAACGGTGTCAAATCCTGACTCCAAGCCAGCGGCTACCTTAGCTCAACCACAGGGAACAGTTGCGCCAAAAGAGGAAGAGACAAAAGTTACTGCTATTGAACAAGGACAGTCTTTAGTTAGTAACGAAGTAACAACCAATCCTTTAGTATTCAGAAAAAACTGGCAGCAGCCAGACGAAACAGCTGAAGAAAAGAAGATAGATTCCCTAACCGCTAC
>NZ_JADBUN010000017.1:0-7907 GCF_020245625.1 Microcystis sp. M049S2
GATGATGTTGTTTCCGTAGAGTAGAGAACCAGCTACAGGCTCGCGGATACCGTCGATATCTACAGGAGGAGCGGCGATAAAGGCGATGATGAAGCAGGTGGTGGCGGTGAGCAGGGTGGGGATCATGATGACACCGAACCAACCGACATAGAGACGGTTGTTGGTGCTGGTGATCCACTGGCAGAACTGCTCCCACAGGGAAGCGCTCTCGCGCTGTTGTAGAGTTGTAGTCATGGTTGGATAATTTCTGTATGTATTAGGTTGTCAAGGTTCGTTGTTTGACATGAGTTAATACTATCGGCTTTTTATAGTTATGTAAAGGGGTTTTAAGAAATGTTTTTTTATCAATGTCATAACTTTTACTTATATAATTGATGTTCAGGTAAACTAGAAGCAGACAAATTCTGCAAAAATAAGCGATGATACCCGAAATTACTGCAAAACTATTGGAAGCGAAGAAGGAAAAAGGACTGAGTTTCGCTGACCTAGAAGCGATTCTAGGACGAGATGAGGTGTGGATTGCCGCTGTTTTTTACCGGCAAGCGAGCGCCTCCCCAGAGGAAGCAACGAAAATTGTGGCAGCTTTGGGACTGGGAACCGAAATCGTCGCATCCTTAACCGAGTATCCTGTCAAGGGATTGGGTCCGGTTGTCCCCACCGACCCCCTGATTTATCGTTTCTACGAGATCATGCAGGTGTATGGAATGCCCCTAAAATCGGTGATTCATGAAAGATTCGGCGATGGTATTATGAGTGCGATCGATTTTACCCTCGACGTGGATAAGGAAGAAGACCCTAAAGGCGATCGCGTTAAAATTACCATGTCGGGTAAGTTTTTATCCTATAAGAAGTGGTGAGTCCGGCCAAAGTCAACGGTAAGGAATTTATATTCCTTGCCGCTCTTGCTATTTTTCTTAACCAAACTTAACAATTGACGGCAAAATTTTGCTTGCTTTTTTTTTGCAGATTTTGAGAGAATTTAAAATAGATTCCAGCGCTCAATCGCCCAGGAGATATAATGACGATTCAACCTCAAGAAATTTTAGAAAAGCTTCAGTGGAGATACGCTGTCAAAAAATTTGACCCGTCTAAAAAAATTTCTGAAGCAGATTGGTTTATCTTAGAAGAAAGCTTGAGACTGGCTCCTTCTTCATATGGTTTGCAACCCTGGAAATTTATTGTCGTTCAAGATCCAAAAATTCGTGCGGCACTTACTCCGGTCAGTTGGAATCAAACTCAAGTAGAGGATTGCTCCCACTATGTGGTACTTGCTACTCTTACCAAAATTGAAGTAGCATATGTCGAGAAATTCGTTGCAAAAATAGCTCAAGTTCGAGAATTAGATGTCGCTTCTCTGGAGAATTATAAGAATCTGATGGTGTCAGATTTAGTTAATGGGCCACGCTCAGCAATTGTTCAATGGTGGTCTCAGCGACAGAGTTATATTGCGATGGGAATGCTGATGGAAACCGCCGCCTTGCTCGATATTGATGCTTGTCCACTAGAAGGAATCGAGCCAGCGGCTTATGATCGTATTCTGCAATTAGAAGGTAGCGGCTATGCAGCAGTAGCAGCAGTGGCTCTCGGCTATCGCTCCTTAGAAGACAAATATCAACTGTTGAAGAAAGTTCGCTTTGATCGCGATGAGGTTATTGTCTGGCATTAGTACAATAAGACTATATCAGTTGAGGGATTGTTTATGAATCGAGGAAAACTGGTTGCGATCATTACTGGAGCGATTTCGATTGCGATCGCGATTGCTTATTTAATTCTGGTGCAATTACTAGATTTTCGTGGAGAAATGATACCCGCTCCTCCACTCTTTTTGGGATTTTAGATTTTAGATTTTGGATTGCGAGTTTCCCTTGTTCCAAGGCTCTGCCTTGGAACACAATATCTAAGGCTCTGCCTTAAAATAGTATTCAGGTAGAACCTGGGAACGAGATCTTACTCATAACTGATAACTGATAACTGATAACTGCCTAACCTAAATCTCGGTCTTTAGTGACGGTAATTTCCTTAGATAAATGTCGATACCAAGTAAAATAGAGACCGATAGAAAGCAAAAGAAAAACCAAAGCCAAAATCTTCAAACTTTGCCACTGCTTGATGATTAAAACAATCCCCATCATAAACAGGACTAATTGCCAAGGAACGGTGAGAAAAGCGGCGATGATATCCCGTTGATTTTCCGCTTTAATTTTTGCCTGTAGGTTAGGTTTAACACTTTGACGGACTTCTCCCCAAAAGCCAAAAGGTCGGGTAACATTATAGAAATTTTCCATGACTAAACTATCGGTGGGAGGAGTTAACAAAGTAGCAATAATACAGCCAGCTAAAGCGAACAAACTCGGTACAAGAAAGAGAATAAGTTCCTGATATTGACTGTGACGAAAGAAAGGTAAAATTATCGCTTGTGAAGCAATAGCTGCAATCATTCCCGCTAAAGTTCCCACGGCAAAACCATAACCATTAAAGCGCCACCAATACCAACGTAATAGCAGAGGAACTGCTAATCCTACCCCTAATCCCGTGGTTAACCAACCCCAAATATCATTGACATTTTGGATATTAAAACTCAAAACTAAGCCAATTATGACCACAAAAACCGAGGCCAAACGACCTTGAAAAACTAACTCCTGTTCTCCCGCATTCGGTTTCAAAAAAGCTTGATAGATATCTTTGACCCAATAGGCGGCACTAGCGTTGATAACTGCGTTAAAAGTGGACATAGCCGCCGCTAAAAAAGCAGCAATTAATAACCCTTTCATCCCCACCGGAATGTATTGAGTAATCACCGTGGCCAGAATTCTTTCTGGATCTGTAATCGTGCCTTCGGTTAAACCGTAGTGAATACCTAAAACCGCAAAAGCTGTGACTAGAGGCCAACGGAAAGAAAGCAGAATAATCCAGAATAAAGATAATAAACCGGCATCTCGATCGCTTTTGGCCGCTAGGTATCGTTGTAACATATAACCACCGCTGCCGCTGCAACCTTCGATGATGGTTTTAACTAAATAAAAGAAAATCACCCCACCAAACAAATTAAAGATGGCATAATCTCCGGGTAAATCCAAAGTCATCGAAGGGAAAATACTAGACCAGTCGCTTAAATTCCAAGTTTTTGGCTCTGCTGCCCCCGGAATTGCTACCGTGAAACTATCGGGAAGATTAACAGTAAAAAAGGCCACTGTCGATACATAAATGACCGCCACAAAAATCAGAAACCCTTGAAATAAATCGGTAATTACCCCACCATAGAAACCACTGGCCACCGTATAAATCAAGGTTAAAAGAATTAATATCACCGAAGCAAGACGATCATCCATACCCAGAAACTGCCCTAAAAATTTCCCCCCCGCAACGGAGAAATAACTCATCGTACCGATAGAGAATAAGAGAATGGCGATGGCGCTAATAATTCGGGCAAAATTACCCTGTTTTCCTGGTCCAAAGCGAAATTGCATCCATTCCGCCATGGTCATAACTTGGGCCCGGCGATTCCATTTACCCATAAAAGCCATGAGAAAGGCCATAATTAGGACAACACCGCCCCGGATTTCGATAAATAGTCCTTTAGGACCGACCGCGTAAATTAGGGCAGAAATGACCATAGTTCCCGCTAAATCGGTGTTAGCCGCCATTCCCGACACCCCTAACATCCACCAGGGCAAATTGCGATTACCTAAAAAGTAGGATTCTAGACCTTGAGAAGCTTTTTTCTCGGCGATAATCCCGATTATTAGGGTTCCTGCCAGATAAAGCAGCACAATTACATAATCAATTAACTGCATAGTTTGGATCAATTTAACTTTTGATCGTTATAGCATCAATTGACTACGATTTCTGGCTAACGGTTTCTTTTTCTAAGATTTGCACCCGTTGCTCTAGCTTTTTTAAATCTTCCTTTAATTCAATTACTAAAGTGGCTAAACGCTGGAACAGTGGGTCACTTTCCCCGACTACTTCCCCATTTACTATACCCGTTCCCGATCGCCGTTGGGGAATGGGAGCGGCATTTTCCCCGCGGATGGTTATTCCTCGGACCTGACTTTCAAGGCGCTCAACTCGATTGCGGAGACTAATTAACTCCGATCTTACCGCCGTATCCGATTGTGCCTTGCTGGCATTAACAAAACTCAGTATTAGCAAAAGGGAGATAATCAGCATTAAAAAGCCAGAAAAAGAGATTTTAGCTAATTTCATCGATTTTACCTCCTATCTATCTGACCCAACTTAATGTTAAGAAACGTGGCTAAATCTAAAGCTTGATTGCAATTCCGCCCCCAAGTGATTAGTTGCTCAAAAGAGGATGATAAGGTAAAAAGCACGATTTTGTGGAAATTTGGCCTTATCTCTATGTATAAAAACTCAGATAAAGATTTTCTCGGAGCAGCAATCACCGCCGGTTTAGGTGCAGGAATCGTCACTTCTTTTGCCGTCAATCAAGGACAAGACATCGGTACAGCTTTAGGAATTACCGCTTTAGCGGCTGTTTGCGGTGTTATCTGCCGTCATTTTGACCTAATGTGATGCAATCTTCCTCACACCTCCAATTCTGCCGAAAAATCCTGTTTTTTCTCGTATTGATAGGGGCCGAGCAGAGCGCCCCAAATTCCCTTACCAGTGCCGGGATCTAGACCTTTATCGTAGGTTTTTAGGCTATGACTCGTCACCTCGAAACCCAAAGACACCTGATAGGTTGTCCCTTCATAGGTGAACTGACAGCGCTGTTCCGGTTGCGGTTGGGCGATAAACTGGTATTGATGATCAGCGAGGGTATGGACTTGGACAGCTAAAGTGCAAGTAGGCAGGAAAGTTAGGTCTTCTAAGCTAATTTTTCGCAAAATATCGGGATTTTTGCCCGCACCTTGCACGGATTTCAGGTCATTAAACATATAATGCCTAACCTCTAACCCTCCCGATTCCGAGCGCGTTAATCGCCACAGTCGCGGTCGGTAGGGTTGGTCTAAATTGATGATACTTGCCTGTTCGGCAAAAAGCGCGATGCTGTCTTCCCGAAATAAAAGCAACGGACGCAACCATAAACGCAGGTGAACGTACCACACTGGTTCTGCTTGCGCTTGCCGTTGATTTTCAAATTCACCCGCGAGATACCGACCGAAAGTGATTAATTCAGGGGTCATAGGTCAAAAAATTCTCCTTATTGCCTCAAAATTAATCCTAACACCCATAGAACTCACTTTTTTGACAAAAATGACCTTCAGGCTACCAAAACCCGCTTAAACCCAGCCATTCCCCCTTTAGTGTACCAATATTCCCAGCGACCGCCAGCAGCACTAGACCAATCCTTGAGGTCAAATTTACCGCTGCCGGAGGGAGTTCCCGCGATGCGGTAGACTTTCACCGCTTGACCGTTATTATTCCAGATTAAAGGTCGATCCGGCTCCATCTGTTCGGGTAGAGTCCTGTTAGTTTGCAGAAAATAGGCATCTTGTCCCTTATCGGTGCCGTTGCCATAGACTTTGGCGATACCATCCTCATCGATCGCCAGAAAAGCTCCTTCTTCTAAACCGATAGCGTAGGCAGGTAGTTGATTGTGATTATCGTGTACATTACGGGCTAAAAAACCAAAAAGGCGACCATATCTTGTTTCGGGATGATCTTGATTGAGTCGATCCAAATGGGTATCTGTCACCACTTTTTTGAGAAAAGGAACCCGAATAAAATCACTCCGATAGAAGTCTTTAGTGTTGAAGTGAAAGGGATTATTTAATATTTCTGAACTCAGTACTCCTTCGTGAGTAGGCGCATAGTAAAAATCCCCCAGAATAGCCATTCCTGCGCTGGTTCCCGCCACGGGAACTTTTTTGTCGTTGATCAGATAATTGATCGCTGTTTCCACCTTTGTGCTTTCCCACAAATCCTCGTACTGATTTTGATCACCACCAGCAAAAAAAAGGATATCGGCATTACGAATATATTCGATAACATCAGGATGATTCGCCCCTTCACGACTATCAATTGATAGTTCCGCTGCTGAGCCGATCAGGGAGGGATAATTGTCGCAAATCCAATCGGCTTGACCGCCAAGATCGCCAAAGCGCAACACTAAGTAATTACCGCCTTTAGCTCGATTTAATAACCATTTTGTCGCTTGATCTTCTCCTAACTTACCTTCTTCCGCTCCCCCGATTAATAAAATACCCGATCGATGTTTTACAGACTGAAAATTGGCTTTTCCACAACGACAAGAATAATGGAAATCTCGATCATGATTGTTGGACATGGTCTTATACCCTCGCCCCTTAGCTTACTCCTTCTATCCTAGCTTCAACTAGGACAAAATCAGAGTTTTATACCATAAAAGTTAACAACAAAGCCTCTCTATAGCTGAAATCGGTAGCCGCAAAACTCCCTAGTTTACATTCTGTTAAAAATCGTCCTATAATAATTCAAGCCTAGAAACTGGCAATTATTACTGTTAAAGTTGGGAATCGGCAGGCGATATGTTAAATAGACGTTCTTTTTTGCAAGGATTAGGTACAATCGCCTTAGCGGGGGGTTTAAGTGGCTGCGCTTCTGGAAGCGGCGATCCGAGCATTTTTCTCCTATCTGGTTCGATTCCGCCGCGATTACTAACAGATTTTCGGAAAACTATTGCCGGAAAAAAAGTCAATTTTCAGTCGGAAAGGCAGCTGAAAGAGCTATTAAAATTGTTGGAAAAATGGTTACAAAATCAGGAGCAACCAGCCTCACAATTTCCGATTCCTGTCCCTTTTAGGGAACAAAACCCAGCGATGGGTAATTTAGTCACCCTAGGGGATGCTTGGCTAGGAAAAGCGATTACCAACGGTTTAATTCAACCCCTAGATACTTCTCAACTCTCTAATTGGTCAAAACTGCCCCTCCGTTGGCAAGAAAACATGACTCGCAATGCTCAAGGACAACCGCAAACAGAGGGAAAAGTCTGGGGTGCGCCCTACCGTTGGGGAATGACATTAATTGCCTATAATGAGGAAAAATTCGCTCAATTTGACTGGCGACCACAGGATTGGTCTGATCTATGGCGACCGGAATTAACCGGTAAAATTGCCCTAATTGATAATCGTCGCGAAGTCATCGGTTTAACCCTAAAAAAATTGGGTTATTCTTATAATTCTAGTGATTTAAAACAAGTAATGGGACTAAAAGACCAGCTATTCGCTTTACAAAAACAGGTAAGATTTTATAGTTCTCAATATTATTTACAACCCCTGATACTCGGTGATGTCTGGCTATCTGTGGGTTGGTCTAATGATATTTTACCAGTGAGCGATCGCTATAAGAAAATTAAAGTTGTTGTCCCCAAATCCGGTACTTCTCTCTGGTCAGATGTGTGGGTAAAACCAGTTTTAACTACTCCTAATTCTCTTGTCCAGCAATGGATTGATTTTTGTTGGCAACCAGAATCCGCCACTAAAATTTCTTTATTTACCTCCGGATTATCCCCCCTAATTCTCACTGAAAATCCCGACCAAATTTCCCCAGATATTAGAAATAATCCTTTACTTGTTAATCCAGAAGCGATCAAAAAAAGCGATTTTTTAAACCCTTTATCCCCAGCAACCGAGCAAGAATACGAGCAGTTGTGGCAAGCAATGCGACAGTTAGTATAGTCATACTAACTTCGTTGAGTACAGGCAACAGGCAAAAGGCAACAGGAGGAATAAATAATCAGTCTTTAATAACTGGATTTGGTATCAGGAGATACTAGAAAAATTCTGTGAGAATATTGAGGTTAAAAATACATTTACCTAACTGATAACTGATAACTGATAACTGCTCACTAATAACTGATAACTGATAACTGATAACTGATAACTGATAACTGATAACTGATAACTGATAACTGATAACTGATAACTGATAACTGATAACTGATAACTGATAACTGATAACTGATA
>NZ_JADBUN010000170.1:0-16123 GCF_020245625.1 Microcystis sp. M049S2
AGGCAATTAGCATCGATTCTAGAATTAGTCCTGCTAATTCTAGGGATTCCCGTAAAGCTGCTGCTAATAGGGGTTGCAAGTTGTTGTCCACAGGTTCGTCAGGTAGAATAAAATCATCTGGCAGTTTTTCCCAGGTGATTGGCGGTGATTTTTTGAACAAATTAATTGTAGATGGTGTCATTGTCGTAAACAGTCCTTCCTATATTTAATAAGCTCTCATAAACTGTCCACGACTAAGTAGGTGCATTAAATTAATTATAAAATAGACCTGTAGGTGGACAATGCCTGCAATTAGTTCATACACTATCATCAACTTCAACCCCTAGCGCTCTTAATTTTGCTGCCAAGCGTTCGGCTCGTTGCTTTTCCTGTTCAGCCCGTTGCTTTTCCTGCTCGGCCAACTCCTCTATGGTGGGGAGCAATTGCCCCTCTGCTGTTGCCCAACGTAGCCAAGTAATCGGCTCTTGTTCATCCCCATAAATTCCCTGCCACCGCACTAACACCAGCCCTAATATTTTGCTGCTGAACCTGCCTTGAGCATCTGGGTTTAAAGATTTATAAACACCCCCTTCTAAGCGATGTCCCGCTAAATCTTCTGGGTCAAAGGGATCATACCAAAAGTATTCTGTCACCCGCAAACGATTCTGATAGATGAGCTTTTTCTCTTCTTTATCTTTTTGCGCTGTACTTTCAGAGAGCAACTCAATCACCACATCAGGAGCTTTTTCTTCTTCCCAGACGACCCAGCTTTTCCGTTCTTTTCGAGGCACGTCCACAACTACAAATACATCGGGCCCGCGATAATCCTCGTTACGCACTTGATTGGGGCTAAAGTAAACAAACATATTGCCTCCGACAAACGCTTCCCGTCCCTGGGTTTTTAACCACCAGGAGAGAGGTCTAACTAATAACTGCATTTGCAGTCCGTGTCGCTGGGTTTCCATGGGAATACCATCATCAGAAGTTAGTTCATCTTGGGTCGGTGGTAGCTTGATCCCTGGTGGGTTAGCTGCAATTAGGAGGGTTTCTTGAGCCATTGGATTAGTTGGGGTGAACAACTGGTGCTACTTTCTTATCATAAACCATTGTCAATGTCAACACAATTGTGATCGCAATTGTGCTGCCAAGCACTCGGCTCGTTTTAGGTTATATGATTTTGTCAAGATTCTCTCACTTTATTACAGTTCTAATCTTTTATGTAAATATTACAATTTCTCAGGATAGGGTCATCTATGTTTTTCCCTGACTCTACAAGTTTGTAATTATTCTCATAGAGTAATTGTAAAAAAGTGGCATAAAGATTTTCTTTTATGAAAGGTACATTTATGGGACATAGGGTGACAATTGGATTAAATTTATTGAGAGCATCAATAAAACGGGGCTGAAAAGAATTGTCTCCAGGGAAAATAGAAGCTATCTCGGGATAGAACAATACTTTTCTGTTTTTGTGAAGATAATAATAGGATTCAAATAAACCTGAAAGGAGAATTGATGGTCGGTTTAATTGCTTTTCTAATGTATCTACTCTCTCAGACAAGCTGGCTAAAGCAGACATTTGCGAATAGCTTTTAGGGCTTTGAAAATTTGATATCGTTGCGGGGATAAATTCTACACAAGCGATTAGGGACATAATAATAAAGGGCATGATTAATACACTGATCAGGGAGAGTCTTAATAAATCAAAAGAATTGGGCAATAGGATTGGCAAAAATTCCCTAAATTCCATTTTATTCTCCATCAATTCTGGGTCAGATTCAGACATTTTTTTCCGATAAGAACTAAAGGCATAATCAATCAAGCAACCATAGGAAAGAAAGAAGGGAAGTGATACAGATATCAAATTCCAAGGATGACTTCTATTGACAAAATACAAGAGGCTAACTATTCCCCAGATGGCAATGACAAAACGATACTTAGCGTTTTTATCCTCAATGGGACTCTGAAAAGATTGTATGATGTTAAAACCGTAAACAACCATAAATATCATCCATATATTATCTGGAAAAGGCAAACCTAGAAAGCCAGAGCCAAATTTAAGAATAGAACTGGTGTAATTATAAAAATTGATAAATTCTCCAGCAATAATTCTAAAGCCAAAAATAATTACGAGAATGATGATTAAAAAATTTATACTAAATCCTATTAATTTTTTAATCATGTTTTTTGCGCTAAAACTATCTACTTTAAACTCATTCCAAATGTAGATAAAAAAATACATAATTAAGACAGATACACCAGAATCAAGATTACTTAATAGAGCCATTGCCACTAGAAAATCTAGGAGCAAATCTCGTAAGTTAATTATTAAAAATCCCATAGAAAAAGTAACTTTATCAAAAAACTTTTTTTCAGATATATACAACAAAGTAACCAGCAAAAGACAAGGAAATAAAGTTCTTAAAGGAAAATATTGAAAGTATAAATCTTGGCCTACTACCTTCCCATAAAAATAACTCCAAAATAGGCAGCTAATAAATAACAAAATTCTGATCAACGGATTTTTGCAGATAGCCTTAGCTATTAAATAGTAAAGAATAATCTGAAGAGCAATCAAACTACATACAACAATTTTAATAGACAATAGACTATTTCCCATTAATCGTGATAGTAGGCCAAGCCAAAGATAATATCCACCATATAAACTTTTAAATCCATCGTCAACAAGGGGAATAAAAGGGGAATCACCATTAATGGCAGCTAATGGGAAGAGAACCACATTAAAATGGTAGTTCGATGGATCAGTATAAACCAGACTCCAAGCAACTGATGTCACCGTCACTAAAACTCCAATAAAAACTATATTCTCAATCAATAATGTTCTCAAAAATTTACGAAGGGAAAATGAATGTAATAGAAAAAAGAAAATAACTGTTAAAATTAATGCAACTGGAATTAGCACCAAAAAATTCAAGCTTGATAAATAGGTTGTTAGTTCACGCCAATTGTATGACATCTCATGTTCCATATAGAATCTGAGACTTTCAGCAGTTTCTTGGCCAAAGAGTTTTTGAATTGCTATCGTGTTGAAAACAAGACCAAGTCCCCACGAAAATAAAAACTCAAGATTGTGACTTTGATTTGTGACTTGCCAATTATTGATGATTTTTGATAAAATAGAACTTGAATAGTTCAAAACTTTACCTAAGAATATAGGTAAAACAACAATTGAAGTTAAAACCAATAGATACCACATTGCTTCATAACTTTCATTTCCCTTCAAGTTCTCAAATCTTGTGGTAAGAAGATAATTTACATCAATAAAAATAAGTAGGAACGCCCCTACTCCTTTAAGCCATTGATCAATTGCAGTTTTATTCATTTGATACATTTTATTGTCCTCTTTATTTATTGTCTTTTACAATTTAGATTAAAGAACATCGCTAGGTAAATCTTAATCAAAATTCACCCGTTCTCTCTCTACAACCAGAGGTCTCTTTAAAGACCTTAAATGTATTAGTCCAATATATTCACCTATAATGCCAATAAAGAAAAGTTGTACAGAAGAAAAGAAAAACAAGCTAACGTGCAAAGAGGCAATTCCTATAGGTAAAAAATTGGGATTGATTAGTTTGGCAACCAAATAAACAATAGCCACAAATAGACTTAATATGCCCATAATAAAGCCTGACATAGTTGCCACTCTTATAGGAACCCTAGAATGACTGGTAATGCCAAGCAAAGCAAAATCATAGAGCATAAAGAAGTTTGCGCTGCTAACCCCTTTCTTTCTCGCTGCACTGACATACTCAACCTCAGCGATCTCGAAACCCAATTCCGAAATTAAACCTTTAAAATAAGGGTAAGGGTCATCAATTTTTCGTAAACTCTGAATCACATACTTATCATACAGTCCAAATCCAGTTGTATCTCTGGTCAATTCTACATCAGAGATTCTACTGAGAACGTAGTAATAAAGTTTTTTGACCTTAAAAAGCACAAATGATTCCCTACTCTTTTTTCTCACCCCTTGAACAACTTTATATCCTTCTTCCCATTTGGTAACGAAATCAATGATTAAAGAGGGTGGATCTTGTAGGTCAGCCATCAGAAAAATCACGGCATCTCCATCCGGTTGAATGAGTCCGTAATAGGAGGAGCGAACAAAGCCAAAATTTCTGGCATTGACGATAATTTTTACTTTGGGGTCTTTTCGAGCCAGCATTTTTAATATCTCTACTGTTCGGTCTTTGGAACAGTTATCAATAAAAACGTGTTCGTAGTCATAACCAGATAATTGATTTTCAAAAATTGTCTTAACTTGAGAGTACAAATCCTCAATGTTATCCTCTTCATTATAACAAGGAGTCATAACACTAATAAGCTTTTTCATACTTTATTCTCCTGCATATAAAATAGCTGAAATTTAGGTACAATATTAACAAACTCATTTACTTAACCATTCTAACATTTTACTAACCCCCTGACGACTTGAGACGCAGGGTTGCCATTGCAATTTACTTACCGCTTTGCCAATATCAGCAATGAAAATTCGCTGATCACTTTCCCGGAAAGGCAATTGTTTATAATTCAGTGTCACCCCTGTTAAATCTTCTAAAATATCAAACAATTCCAATAGCGAAAGACTATTATCCACCCCTCCGCCGATGTTAAATACTTCACCCTTAATGCTATCAATACGTTCAACAGTTGCTAAATAACAAGCAATTGCGTCACTAGCATATAAGACATCCCTCACCTGTTTCCCATTCCCTGATATTGTAAATGGTTCAGCATTAGGGTTAGTTTTGGCTTCTAATGCTTTCTGGCAAAACCAACCAATCCAACCTTGATCGTAAGTAGAAAACTGACGATCTCCATAAATAGAAGAGTGACGAAAAACAACGGTTTTTAAATGGAAGATACGAGCATAATCTAACATATACTGATCCCCTGTCCCTTTAGAACATCCATAGGGTGAATGAAAATTAATGGGTACAGATTCATCAAATCCTTGAGGATAATCGGGGCAGAAATAGCGCTTTTCTAGTTCTTGATACCTAAATTGTTCTAAGTCTCCATAAACTTTGTTAGTTGACGAATAGACTATCGCACTATCAGGACAGTGCTTTCGTACAGACTCTAGAATATTTAGAGTTCCTAAGGCATTGATTTCAAAATCTAGGCGAGGATTAGCAATAGAAGTCGTCATCGCCACCTGACCTGCTAGATGAAAGATAACATCAGGTTTAAATTCTTTGACAGCGCGCTCAACATCATTTGTGTTGCGAATATCTGCATGGATAAATTGATATTGCCCCTGACTTCGCAACCAGTTAAGATTTTGTTCCGAACCCGATCGATACAAGTTATCAAAAATAAGCAATTCTTCTCCTTTCTTTAATATTTGTCCAGCAATGTTGCTTCCTAAAAATCCACAGCCACCAGTAATTAAATATTTCATCGATTAATACTACTCCTTTCCTGATCTATAGTGTACTTTAACCCTTCAACTAGAGAAATTTGGGGTTGCCAACCTAATCTTGATAACATTGAAATATCCACATGGGATTCCATGATCTCATTTTCTCGATAAGGAAGCATACCAAAATTAAGTCGAGTGACTTTATTTCCTGTCATCGTTTTAACCGTTTGAACAAACTCTCGAATTTCAATGTTCTTTCCTGTACCTATTTCATAGCGATATAAATTATTAGGAACATCAAAACTAAAGTTAACCAGTGTCATGAAGGCTTCTACCACATCATCAATATAAATAAAATCACGTTTCTGTTCTCCTAATGTCAGATCTATAAAATCTACTTCATGCAGCAAATCCAAGATAATTTTTGAGACAAATTTAGATCGATCATCAAAGGGTCCATAAAAATGCTCTAGAGCAACACTAATACAAACCATTTTTTGAGAAAATAAGGACAACCAATCTAAAAAATGTTTTTTAGAAAGGGAATAGTAACTCACTCTTTTATCTAAAATGGTATCAGTGTTAATGAATGTTTTGACTGGATAATTTTCTGCTATTTGCAGAATTGTCAAAGGCAAAAAAAGGTTCGCTTGGATAATATCTGTAGGAGGAACGGCAAAACGACCATAATTGGTAGCACAATGGATGATTATGTCAATGACATTTTCTTGAAAAATTTTCTCTATATCAATCGAGTCGAGACCGTAGAACCGAACTTGGTTGATAATAGATTCCAAGGGCGACAATTTAGAGGTTGAGCGCTTAATGATAATAACGTCAAAACCCTCATAGACAAGACGTTTAGCCAGATGACTACCTAAAAATCCTGTACCCCCCGTCAATAAAATAGTTTTTGACATCTCCTACTGTTTACCCCTACAAAATGCTGTCAGGGTTTCGACTACATAGGTTAACATCTCCTCAGTTAATCCGGGATAAATGCCCAGCCAAAAAACACTACTCATGATTTTATCGGCATTACTTAAATCCCCAATAACTCGATAATTTAACCCCTTATAAAGAGGTTGTCGCAATAAATTTCCTCCAAATAATAGCCTTGTGCCGATGCGCTTTTCCTCCAAATGCTTAACCAAATCATTGCGGCTAAAAGGCGCATTTTCCTTAACAAAAATCGGAAACCCGAACCAACTCGGTTCAGAATCGGGGCTGGCTTCAGGCAGAATTAAAACATCTTGAAGCTCCTGTAACTTTTGATACAAAAAGTCGAAATTTTCCCGGCGCTTTTTGATAAATCCGGGCAATTTATCCAGTTGCGCTACCCCGACGGCGGCTTGCATATCGGTCATCTTTAGGTTATAACCCACATGAGAATAGGTGTACTTATGGTCATAGCCAAAGGGTAAATCTCCTAACTGCCAACCGAAGCGCTTATTACAGGTATTATCTACCCCCGGAGGACACCAACAATCTCTCCCCCAGTCACGGAATGACTCGACAATCTTTTTCAAGCGGGTATCACTGGTTAAAACCGCGCCCCCTTCTCCCATAGTCATGTGATGGGCAGGATAAAAGCTAACCGTTGCTAAATGCCCAAAGGTGCCGGTTTTTTGCCCTTTATAGAGACTTCCCACCGCGTCACAGTTATCCTCAACTACCCAGAGGTCATGTTTTTCGGCAAAAGCCATCACCGCTTCTAAATTAAAGGGATTTCCCAGGGTATGAGCGATCATAATCGCTTTAGTCTTCTCTGACAAGGCGGATTCCAGTTGATCAATGTCTAGGTCATAACCGGGTAATTTAACGTCTAAAAAGACCGGAATTAGCTGATTTTGAAAGATGGGGTTAACTGTAGTCGGGAAACCTGCGGCGACGGTAATGACTTCATCCCCCGGTTTAAGTTGTTTTTCCCCCAGTTTAGGGGAAGTTAAGGCACTTAAAGCCACTAAATTGGCCGAAGAGCCAGAATTGACCAATAAACAATGTTTTACCCCCATCCACTGGGCAAAACGTTCCTCAAATTCCGCCGCATATCTGCCCGTCGTTAACCAGAAATCTAGGGAAGAATCAACTAATTTGACTAATTCTTGCTCATCAAATACCTTACCCGATGCCGGAATATAGGTCTGCCCCGCCACAAAAGCCCGGGGTTGAAATTTGTGCTTATAATATTCTTGTACGGCTTGAAAAACTTGCTCTCGCAGTTCTGTTTCAGTATTTGTATTGGGGGGAGAAATAGATTGAGTCATGGTTAATTTCCTTTCAGGGGAGAAATTTGAACTTAATTATCACTTAATTTGCACTATTATCAGCCTTGAGTTCGCTAATCGCTCAGACAACTTTGATAATATTCGATTTGTTGGCGGGTAAGTTCCTGGAATTGTGCCTTATCTTGAGAGTCCATTTGAGCCGCTTGATAATACCATGTCACGGTTTCCTTGAGGGTTTGCCGAAAATCCCAGACTGGTTGCCATTTTAGGGTATGAAAAGCCTTATCTGTGACTAGATTAAGCAATTTAGCCTCATGAACAGCCTTCGGATCACTTTGATCGAGCCAAGTCCCTGGCCAAAGTTGTAGGATAGACTCGACCAACTCTTTAACTGGGCGATTAGAAGTCAGAGACGGACCGAAATTAAACGCCCCATATAACCCCCGGCTGTCTTGCTGCCAATTAGCCGTCATCAACTGCTCATAAATAGACTCAGCTAACCGTAAATAGCCCCCTAAAGGCTCTAAAACGTGCTGCCAAGGGCGAGTCGCTAGAGGGTTCCGCACCGGAATCGCTTCGTACTTCATCAAGGCCCGCATTGCATCGGGTACAATCCGATCTAGGGACCAATCTCCGCCACCGATGACATTTCCTGCCCTGGCGCTGGCAATGCCGATGGCGGTTTGAGGGGTTTTAAAGAAGGAACTGCGCCAAGATGCGATCGCCAATTCCGCCCCAGCTTTGCTAGAACTATAGGGATCGTAACCCCCCAAGGGGTCATTTTCCCGATAACCATAGACCCATTCCCGATTCTCATAGCACTTATCGCTAGTAATAAACACGGCGGCACAGGGATGAGTCAGGCTTTTGAGGGCCTCTAAAACGTGAATAGTCCCCATAACATTTGTGTTCCACGTTTCCACCGACTCAAGATAAGAAAGCCGCACCAAGGGTTGTGCCGCTAAATGAAAGACTACATCCGGTTGCCATGAAGCGATTAAACGAGTCACTAACTCAGGCTCTCGAATATCTCCTATATGATGACTCAGGTTTTGAGCTAAGTCTAATTGGTCGAATAAGGCGGGGGTGGTATTGGAAGCTAAACTGAGGCCTTTTACCTCTGCTCCTAGATGGAGTAACCAAAACGCCAGCCAAGACCCCTTAAAGCCAGTATGACCAGTAATAAAGACCTTTTTGCCTGGCCAAAATGCTTTCTTTACCATATTTTCCATCTAGCTTGTCCAGTGTCATAAAGGTGATTGAGCATTTCCATTTCTCGGTAAGTATCCATACACTGCCAAAACCCTTCATGCTTATAGACGGCGAGTTCTCCCAAAGCAGCCAAGGTTCTGAGGGGCTGTGCTTCAAAAGTCGTCGAATCTCCCTCAATTAAATCCAAAACCTTGCGATTTAAGACAAAATACCCCCCATTAATCCATCCTTCAGCCGTTTGGGGCTTTTCTTGGAACTGAGCGACTAAATTACCCTCAATGATTAACTCGCCAAAGCGAGAAGAAGGACGAACCGCCGTCATCGTGGCTAATTTGCCATGGGAGTAGTGGAAATCCAACAGATCCGCAATATTCACATCACAAACCCCATCCCCATAGGTGGCCAAAAAGAGATCGCTGCCACTTTGATCTATATAAGATGTAAGACGTTTAAGACGGCCTCCCGTCATGGTTTCCTGTCCCGTATCAATTAACCAAATACGCCAGTCTTCCTCCTGGTGTCCACTATCGAGTTTGGTCACTTTTTTATTGCCTAACTCTAAGAGGACATCACTTTGATTCCAATCATAGTTAAAGAAATAGTCCCGGATTATTTCCCCTTTATACCCTAGACAGAGCATAAAGTCAGTTAACCCATATTGGGCATAAGTTTTCATGATATGCCAAATAATCGGTCGATTTCCGATGGCAATCATCGGCTTAGGTCGAAATTCGGTTTCTTCCCGCAGTCGGGTTCCTTTGCCACCACACAAGATGGCAACGGGAATGTTAGACTCATAGTCCTTAACTGTTAAACTGACCGATTGTATTACCATTAGATTATATAGTGAAGAGCTTTGAGAGTGACATCATCTTATCGAGGCAGTTTAACACGGGGTTCCCGATCTTGTCCAAGATTTGTCTAAAGAAATTTTTGTTGAGCGAGTGTACCTAGTTTATTGCTAAACAGGCTCTTAAATCTTCTGGCAGTTATCTTAATGGTGAGGTACGAGGTTTTCCTTTTGGGGAGTCGGTCGTCGGCCGGTGATGCCAAATCAGGTTATACTTCATCTTTAACGCTATAATTGCTACCGGGTAGGGCTAGAAATTCGCGCTACCCTGCGAAGATAAACATTCGGGGACACAGTCACGAAGCTACCAGAAAATTTTAGGATAAAAATACCGACACCCATGGGGAAATCAATCAATAAAGTCCGAGGAACGGCACTGATTTTAGGAATCCTAGCGATTGCCTTTGCCTTTTTCACCAGGATTGTCAGTATTTTTGAATACGTTACCTTCGATATCGGACCCGATCCCGATCAGATTACCTTTGGTTATCTTTGGATGGATATGTGGAAGGGAAACTTTCCTCAATTGGGACTCGCAGGGGGGGGGAAGATATGGATTCGCAATTCCCCCCCTCTATATTTATTTAGGGTTTCCTCTGATAATTTTCGGTACCGCTCCCGAATTTCAAGTCCTTACCAATGGCCTATTTTCTTTTCTATCGATTCCCCTCTTAATCTACTTTGTTTATCAACTTTTGGAAAATGTAGAAAAAGATAAACGTCTTCTCCTGTCCAGTTTGGCAGGATTTTGGTATAGCACGATTTATGCCGATTATTTTATTAATAATTTTTCCTGGAACCCTAGCCCAATACCCTTTTTCCTGCTCGTTTTTGCTTTACTCTATCGGTTCCAGATGGAAACGAGTAAGCCGCTGCTCTATCAGGCTATAGCTTGGATATTCTTCGGGATTACTGTCGCTATATTGGTGAGTTTACACACCACCACGATGTTAATTATCCCAGCGACTTCTGTTATTGCCTGTCTATGGTTTGTTTATCGAAATCGCAAGAATAATATTAAATGTCTTTTGCCTTTTCTATCGATTCTCTCTGCAAATCTCGCCTTGGTTATGTATTGGCACAGTGAGATAGTTGGGAGATTTGCAAATACGAAAGGACTGCTGAGAGCGCTCACGGAGAAGGGGGCAAGCGCTGAACCATCGAGCAATCTGTTCACTCGTCTATTTAAAGCGATTTGGGAAACGGTTTATCTAGGTAATCAAGTGTTTTTTTGAATGAAAATATATCGGTTTTCAATGTCGTAGTTTCGGCTATTTTTTTTTCGGCATTTCTCTATACATAGTCATCAAAAAATATCGAGGTAATAAAACACTGATCGGCTTTTTTGCGATTACTTGGATAATTTTTATCTACGCTTCCTCTAATTATCCTGATCAGCATTTTTATTCCCATCGTAAAATCTTACTCTGGTTTGCTCCTATACTTCTGGCGATCGCTAGTCTGGCCTATCTAAACTTGACTAAGACTTTCCACAGGATACTCGCTCTAGTTCTAGCAATTATCATCGGCTATTCTATCGCAACTAATCTCTATTTCAATCAACGTTATCTTGCTAGTAAATACGGTTCCGAAAGACTCCTATCCGTGGCCGATACAGTGGCAATTATCAATCAAATTCCGGTCGGTTCAACCCTTTGTGATCCAGCCAAGAAACGCAAAAGAAAAGAGCGCGGTCAGTACGATTATATCGATACCTTTATGACCAAAAGAGAGCTAAAGATCACCAATGCCTGCCCATCGGGTAGTTATTATATACAGCCGAAATTTAAAATGGCTATCCAAATGAACGATTTATTTCCAATTTTTACCCTCGTCAAAACCCCTCCCCTCGATCGCCCGATGACTCCCCTTCTGGAAACCCCAGAAGCCTATCTCTATAAAATCGAGTAGAAATACCTCAACCATGATAGCGGAATTGGATCGGGATATTCTTAGCAAGTTTTCGTTTTTAGGAGTCGGTCGTCAGCAATTTCATAGCCAAGACGAAAAGTCCGTTAAAAAGGGTGCATCTCAATAAACTCACTGACCACGATGCGCCCCTACCATAATATTATGGTAGGGGCGCATTGCATTCGCCCTCTTTTAATAACTTCTGCTGATCACTACAAATATGAGAGAGCCATAAATATGAGATGCAGCCGATTAAAATGGACTAAAGTTCTTGTACCTAGTCGGTGACTGACTAGAGCCATCGGACAAAAAATAAATTCCCTAACTGCCGATGATTACCTCACCTTGGCGGCGTATTATTGACAATATTAAGCGCATAAAGGCGAAAACGCTCTAGATCAGCTTGCAGGGTCGATTCCACCACTCGACCGAGGAAAAGATTATCCATCAATTTTCCCAACCAACCAGGTATAGCATAGGATGCTGTGAGTCGCACAATACTCTTACCATGACGGTCATAAAAACGAATCGCCCCGCGGTTAGGCAACCCGTCCACGGATTCCCATTGAATCATCTGATGGGGGACAATTTTCATTATCCGTGACAACCAAGTAAATTCTAGACCACCACTGGCTAACTTCCAACGGGAAAGTTCTGGCTCCTCCTCGAGAATTTTCACCGATTCGATCCATTTCATCCAGTGGGGCATTTGTTCTAAATCTGACCAGAGTTCCCAAACCAGATCGATCGGCGCGTCCACTTCTACCTGTACACTATGTTCTAACCAAGTCATTCGTTAATTCTGGCGATGCTGAATATTTCTATGATAACGGCTATTAGTCTTTAGCTTTTCACTCAATGATAAAATAAAAACAATCTTTGAGGTTTAATTTTACTATGTTAATCAGAAAACTGATCGAATGTGAGGAATTCATCGCTGGTGATCATACCCGATTGCGCGAGTTATTGCATCCCGATAAACAGCCGTTAAATCTACGTTATAGTTTAGCCCACGCATGGGTAGATGTGGGGGAAACTTCTACTCCCCACGCTTTAAAAACTGCGGAAGTTTATTATATTCTGCAAGGACAAGGGGAAATGCACATCGATGAGGAAGTACAATTAGTGACTGTCGGTGCTGCTATTTATATACCTCCTCTCGCTAAACAATATATTCATAATTGTGGGGAGGAAACCTTAGTTTTCTTGTGCATTGTCGATCCTGCTTGGCGAGTAGAAGACGAAATTATCTTTGAGTAAAACTAATGAATATTGGCATTATTGGACTGGGTTTAATTGGTGGTTCCTTGGGGTTAGATTTCCGCTCACAAGGTTATAAGGTTTTGGGAGTTTCCCGTCAACAATCCACCTGTGATATCGCTGTAAAAAAAGGAGTGGTAGATGAATCTAGCACCAGTTTAGAATTATTGGCTACTGCCGATTTAATCTTTATTTGTACTCCCATACATTTAATTGTGCCAACTTTGGAAAAATTAACTCCCTATTTAAAAAAACAGGCAATTGTCACCGATGTGGGATCGGTTAAAGGGGCAATCGTGGCCAATTGTAGTCAATTGTGGCCGAATTTTGTCGGTAGTCATCCTATGGCCGGGAAAACCGAACAGGGAATTAATGCAGCACAATTGGGTTTATTTGTCAATACCCCTTATGTGATTACTCCCCTTGAATCTACTCCTTATTTTGCCGTGGAAATCTTAACCGAAATAGTACAAAAATTAGGCTGTCAAATTTATTATTCCTCCCCCGAAGAACACGATCGAGCCGTGGCTTGGATTTCCCATCTTCCAGTAATGATTAGTACCAGTTTAATCCAAGCTTGTGGGAAAGAACAAGACCCGAATATTCGCAAATTAGCAGAAAATTTAGCTAGTTCTGGTTTTCGCGATACCAGTCGCGTCGGTGCTGGCAATCCCGAATTAGGTTTAATGATGGCTAAATACAATCGTCAAGCTTTATTGATATCCTTGACAAATTATCGGCAAAATCTTGATCAAATTATTGACCATATTGCAGGAGAAAAATGGCAGGAACTAGAGAACATTCTCGTTTCTAGTCATCAATATCGAGCCAATTTTATTCAATAAAATACCATTTGCCCAGCAATTATCCCGCGGCACTGTATCATAGATTTATACTCAGCAAACCAATAAAATGATATGACCACCTTTTTTGACTTTGAATCCGAATTTGTTGACTCCTTACGTTGTATACCGATGGCCGTGAGAATGAAACTAGATACCTGTGGAGTTAAATTAAAATTATCCCATTGGATGCAATTAACTCAACCAGAAAGAATGGTATTAGTTAATATGGCTTGTACGACGGCAGCAGAAGCCAAAATCTATCGAGATTTTCTGCAAAAATTAATCACGGAAAAAACTGGCAATCCCGCAGGAGAACTAGCAATAGATACCCATCCCGCTTGGCTAGATGATAGCCAGATTCCTGATACAGTCCTAGAAAAAGCTAGAGAATTACAGATTGAAATTAGTTTAGAACAATGGAAAAAATTGCATCCATTCCAACGTTTTGCCCTGATTAAACTCAGTCGTCCCAGTCACGAAAATCTCAACTTCTATCCTGCCCTCAAAGAGTTCCATATAGTCGATGCCTAACTCAAGAACCTATGCCCGATTAAGTTTGTTTCTAAGCTAAGACGCATTTAAACCGCTTATTCTTAAATTAGCCGAACCTCCCCCAATCCGTTTACTGTTGCCTCTTGCCTCGTCTCAACAAGCAATTTAAATTACGAACAGCTTACCTTACTATCATGACAAGCAAAAAGGCAAGCAAGGGGTATAAAATTAAATAAAACTGAATAAATTGCAGTAACTTGCTGCTCTCTTAATAAAAATGATAATTAATGAACCTATTCTTGGAAAATAATTATTAATTATACAGTTTCCATCCAGTCAAAAACTTGATTCAATTGCGACAAATCGATTAAACCGTACTGCCATAAAACCATCGGTAAAGAACCCACCGATGCTTCACAGAGACGCACAGCCATATCGAGGGAACGAGGGGAAATTGCTAATTTTTCCAAGAGGAAAGTGCGGAGTTGTTTTTGTTGATGAGCTTCCATGATTAAGGATCATTGGTAGTGATAATCGGATTATTGAATAACTTACCCTCTATTAAAAAGAGATGCTTCCCTCACGGGGATCACCCAATTGGGTGATTTTGTCCAGCAATCAGAATAATTTAAGAATTTATCCAGAATATGTCCTACTATCCCGAAATTGCTAGTGGGGATATCAACACTTCCTTTAAGTAGAAAAACGAGAAAGGGGAACTTTTGGGATAAGCTATTGATAAGCTAGTTTTTGCTCAAGTAGGAGAGAATTACCCCCAATGAGTCATGCTCCTCAAGTTTCCGTGATTATTCCTTGCTATAATCAAGGTCGCTATCTTGATGATGCGATCGCATCTGTTTTAGTGCAAACATACCAAAACTTTGAAATCCTTGTCATTGATGATGGATCCACAGAACCGGAAACCATCGAGATTTTACAAGATTATCAACAGCCAAAAACCCAGATCATCCGCACAGAAAATCAAGGGGTTGCCACGGCCAGAAATCTAGGAATTGCCCAAGGGCAAGGAACCTATATTCTTCCTCTTGATGCCGATGATAAAATTGCCGATTCCTATCTAGAAAAAGCGGTTACTTTGCTAGAAGGTAATGAGCAATTAGGTATAGTTTATTGCGAAGCCGAGTATTTTGGGGATAGACAAGGAACTTGGCCGCTGCCTGAGTATAAATTTCCCGATATATTAGTAGATAATATGATATTTTGCTCTGGTTTGTTTCGGAAATCCGATTGGGAAACTGTGGGCGGCTATAATACCAATTTAATTTATGGTTGGGAAGATCACGATTTTTGGTTATCTTTGATCGAATTAGGTCGAGAAGTCTATCGTATCCCAGAAGTGTTATTTTTCTATCGGCAAAAAGCTGATTCTATGAGTCGCTCAATGACAGCAGAACACTATATTTATTCCTACACCCAACTTTTTTATAATCATCCCCAACTTTACTCCCAAAATATCCAAGCCATTTTTGCTGCTTTAGTCACCTTAAAAGTCGATATATTCGCTCAGTTGGAACAGGCTAGAGAACGAATTAAACAATTAGAAATTCATGAACAAGAATTGCAACAAGAATTACAAAAAACCCAATTGGATTATCGAGAAGCTGACAGCAAAATAGCCGCAATGGAAAAAAGTAAATTCTGGCAAATGAGAAGGGCTTGGATTAAAATGCAAAAATTGCTAGGTTTGCTGGAAAAAGACCCAATTTACTCCTAAAAGTCAGGTAAAAATGGCGATGGATCAAGGCGGGGGTGGGTTGCCCTTCCCTAACCCACCTGACTTTATTAATCGACGGCAATTAAGGAACGATTGCGAAGATAAGCCAAATCTTTTAATAACTGTTGGCTATCACCACCGTTATTAAGATTAATCCCCAAAGCCGCTAAATCCGCATCTACCATTAATTTTACCAGTCCCTCGAACGTCACCGACGGCTGCCAACCT
>NZ_JADBUN010000171.1:0-2751 GCF_020245625.1 Microcystis sp. M049S2
CTGACAAAGAAAAAACTGAAATCAAGTCAGGATAAGGGTTGGAGTGCTTACTGCAAAAATTGTTAAGAAAGATCCCTATAAGGGATAGCTTATCAAGGGGGGCAGGGGGGATCGAACCTAAAATCCATTTTTAATTTAATTGGCTCTACCGAACCTGTCATGTAAAACTATTAACAAGTTGTGCTTGTAAAGCTTGTATACTAAGGCTTTGAGTTTTTGTTAGATTGATATTTATCAACTTTACAGCATTGCTGGGCAGAGAGGGAGCTTGAGGAATTTTCTACAGTGTAAGTTCGGAAGAACCATTTAATTATAACCAGCTACTTACTATTCATCTCTTGATTCGGTAACACCTCTTGAGAGAATATTCCAGCTATGATAGAAAACAGTGTCTAGTTAGGAAAAAAACATGGTTCAGTCTTCCGAAAAAATTGAAGTTAAGTACGGGGAAAGAGAAATTGCCGAAGGAACATTAATTACTTTCCCTAATCCACGTCCTGGCAGAAATTATGATATTCAGATCACCCTGCCTGAATATACCTGTAAATGTCCCTTTTCCGGTTATCCCGATTTTGCCACTATTTATCTTAGCTACGTTCCCGATCAAAAGGTGATGGAATTAAAGGCGATTAAACTTTATATTAATAGTTATCGCGATCGTTATATTTCCCACGAAGAAGCAATTAACCAAATTTTAGATGATTTGGTGGCCGCTTGCGAACCCTTGCAGATGAAAGTTAAAGGGGATTTTCATCCCAGAGGTAACGTTCATACCGTGGTGGAGGTGATGTATAAAAAAGAATAGCATAATTGTCTAGTTTGGGGATGGGGTTGCTCCCATCCCTTGCTGTTCTAGTTTTTGTTGTTCAAGTTTTTTGCTGTCCTTGTTTTCAATACTTATTTTAAAATTGTCCTCTATACTTAGAGCTTGAATCTTATCGTTAAGAGTTGGTTGATTGCCTTTGACTGCTGCTAGGTAAACTGCCCGCGCATTTAAATTGCTTATTGAGATGAGGCAAGAGACAAAACGGAGAATAAATCATCAGTTTTTAATAACCAGATTTAGTATAAGTAGGGCTGGCTGAATAAATCTAAAAACCTTGTTGGATAATATTTTTAGGCTTTTTTGAAATCAAAAACTGCCAACCCTTGGCGTGATCTACACCCCACACCCTGCCCCCGGGAAAAACTTTTTCAGCAAACCCTAAGTAGAATTCAAATCACCCCCAGTGAGGAACTAGCCATGAAATCCTTTGCCCTTCTTACCACCGTTAGCCTAATCAGCCTTTCCACCCTCGCGACTGTTCGCCCCCTCATGGCGCTAGAGAGCCGACAACCAGCCGAAACCCGGATCGCTCAAGGGAACAATCAAGACGCGATCGGCCACTATAACCGGGGAGTTGACTACATCCAACAGGAAAAATACGATCTCGCCCTCGCTGAACTCACCAAAGCGATCGAACTCGATCCTAACTATACCGAGGCTTACCTCAATCGGGGGAATCTTTACGCCAGACAGGGGAAACCCGACCTCGCCCTGTCCGATTTCAATCAGGCGCTCAACATTAATCCCGGCTTGGCTGGGGCTTACAGCAATCGGGGGAATCTTTACCAACAACAGGGGAAACCAGACCTCGCCCTGTCCGATTTCAATCAGGCGCTCAATATCAATCCCCGATTGGCCCTGGCTTACAACAATCGGGGGAATCTTTACGACGATCAGGGGAAACCAGACCTCGCCCTGTCCGATTTCAATCAGGCGCTCAACATTAATCCCCGATACGCCGAGGCTTACCTCAATCGGGGGAATCTTTACGACGATCAGGGGAAACCCGACCTCGCCCTGTCCGATTTCAATCAGGCGCTCAACATTAATCCCCGATACGCCGAGGCTTACCTCAATCGGGGGAATCTTTACGACGATCAGGGGAAACCCGACCTCGCCCTGTCCGATTACAATCAGGCGCTCAACATTAATCCCCTATTGGCCGAGGCTTACTACAATCGCGGGCTTCTTTACAAAGAACAGGGGAAACCAGACCTCGCCCTGTCCGATTACAATCAGGCGATCAATATTAATCCCGGATACACCCTGGCTTACTACAATCGGGGGGTTCTTTACGCCGGACAGAGGAAACCAGACCTCGCCCTGTCCGATTTCAATCAGGCGCTCAACATTAATCCCCTATTGGCCGAGGCTTACAGCAATCGGGGGCTTCTTTACCAACAACAGGGGAAACCAGACCTCGCCCTGTCCGATTTCAATCAGGCGATCAATATTAATCCCGGATACGCCCAGGCTTACCTCAATCGGGGGGTTCTTTACGCCGTACAGGGGAAACCAGACCTCGCCCTGTCCGATTTCAATCAGGCGATCAATATTAATCCCCTATTGGCCATGGCTTACAACAATCGCGGGCTTCTTTACGTCGGACAGGGGAAACCAGACCTCGCCCTGTCCGATTTCAACAAAGCGATCAACATTAATCCCCGAGAAGCCCAGGCTTACGCCAATCGGGGGGTTCTTTATTACTCTCTACAAGAAAGGGAAAAAGCGATCAGAGATTTGCGACAAGCCGCCGAACTGTTCCGCCAGCAAGGAGACGCGTTCTATAGATCTCTTGCATAAGTCTAGACAAAATAGGATAAAATAGTCCAAGAGTTAAGATTGAAAGATGACTTACGAACAAGTAAAAACTTTAAAGCCAACAGAGTTCAAACGCTTGTGTGGCGTGTATCCAGATACATTTA
>NZ_JADBUN010000172.1:0-3571 GCF_020245625.1 Microcystis sp. M049S2
CCTGCATTATTCACCAACTGGCAAAAACCTGATTGTGAGGACATCTCAAAAAACAGACTGTTTTTCAGCCAGATCGCTAGATGAACTTCTTGCCAAGGCTTTCGAGGATTTTCCAAAGTCTTCATGAATAATGCAGGCTAGACTAACCGCCCAAGGGAAAAAATAGGATTCTTTTTGGACATTTTTGGCTTTTACGGTAAACTCAGAGGGGAAATATATCCCCTATCTGGTTTTAATCCGAACTGAGGTTAACCACGGCTAATTCTAATGTTTGCCCTTCCTTTTCTAGCTCCTTTTTGCTAAAACTTAACCCTTCATCCAGACAATCAATTACCACCGTATCCCCTTCCATAAAAGCTTGTTCGAGAATTTTTGTGGCTAAAGGATTCTCTAACTCCCGTTGGATAGCGCGTTTTAAAGGTCGCGCACCGTAGGTAGGATCGTAACCAACAGTAACGATATGATTTTCTGCAGCCGTAGTTAATTCTAGATTGATTTTTTGTTCTGCTAATAATCTTTCCAGACGCTGTAATTGCAGACGAACAATGTAACGCAATTCTTCTTTTTTCAGGGTATGGAAAATAATTAAATCGTCGATACGATTCAAAAATTCGGGACGAAAATGACTCCGCAAAGCTGTTAAAACCCGTTTCCGCATCTCCTCATAATCGGCATCTTCGGAAACATTTAAAATATGGTCACTGCCAATATTACTGGTCATGACGATAATCGTATTCCGAAAATCCACCACGCGCCCCTGAGAGTCGGTAATGCGCCCATCGTCAAGCACTTGTAATAAAATGTTAAAAACATCCCGATGGGCTTTTTCCACTTCATCCAATAAAACCACAGAATAGGGACGACGACGCACTGCTTCCGATAGTTGTCCTCCTTCCTCGTAACCCACATAACCCGGAGGAGCGCCGATTAACCGCGAAACCGCGTGTTTTTCCATGTATTCCGACATATCGATGCGAACCATGGCTTCTTCGGAGTCGAACAGTAACCCCGCCAAGGCCCGCGCTAACTCGGTTTTACCCACTCCTGTGGGTCCCATAAATAGGAATGAACCAATCGGACGGGAGGGATCTTTCATTCCCGCACGTGCGCGTCGAATCGCCGCTGCTACTGCCGTGACCGCTTCATTTTGTCCGACCACTTTTTTCTGTAAATGAGACTCTAATTCTAATAATTTTTGTCGTTCCGATTCCATTAACCGATTGACGGGAATTCCCGTCCAACGGGCGACTATTTCGGCAATATCGGCATCGGTGACTTGCTGTCTTAACAGGGTAGAACCTGCCGCTTGAATCGTTTCTAGTTCTTTTTCTTTTGCTTCTAATTCCCCTTGTAAAATTTCTAGTTTGCCATACTTTAATTGGGCCGCTTTATTGAGATCATAAGCTCGTTCCGCCTGTTCCACCTGTAGGCGCAATTGTTCTTCCTCTTCTCGCAATAATTTAATTTCCTCGGCGATATGTTTTTCCGTTTGCCATTGGTCAGCGAGAGGCTTTTGTTTACTTTCTAATTCCTCAATTTCTTCGATAATTCTTTCTAAACGATCTTGAAAAGCTCGATCTTTTTTCTCCTCTTTTTCTAAGGAGAATTTTTCCATCTGTAACTGCATTAAGCGACGATCTATCATTTCCAAATCGGCGGGTTTAGTGGTACTTTCTACCTCTAATTTGGCCGCCGCTTCATCGACTAAATCGATCGCTTTATCCGGTAAAAAGCGATCGCTAATATAACGATGGGATAGGGTAGCTGCTGCCACTAGGGCCGAATCGGTAATTGTCACCCCATGATGCACCTCATAACGTTCTTTTAAACCCCGGAGAATCGAGATAGTATCCTCCACGGAAGGTTCCTTAATATAAACCTGTTGAAAACGTCTTTCTAAAGGAGGGTCTTTTTCAATATGATTGCGATATTCATCCAAAGTTGTCGCCCCAATACAGCGCAATTCTCCCCGAGCTAACATAGGTTTTAATAGGTTGCCTGCATCCATCGATCCCCCTTCCCTAGAACCCGCACCGACAACGGTATGCAGTTCATCAATAAAGAGAATAATTCGCCCTTCTGATTGGGTAACTTCTTTCATGACTGACCGCAATCTTTCCTCGAATTCGCCTCGATATTTTGCCCCAGCGATTAAACTTCCCATATCAAGGGAAATTAACTGACGATTTTTCAAAGATTCGGGAACATCTCCGTTAACAATCCTTTGGGCCAATCCTTCCGCAATAGCGGTTTTTCCTACTCCCGGTTCACCAATTAAAACCGGGTTATTTTTCGACCGTCGCGAGAGGACTTGTACCACCCGTCGAATTTCTTCATCGCGACCGATAACCGGGTCTAATTTGCCTTCTTTGGCCGCCGCTGTTAAATCCCGGCCATATTTATCTAAAGCTTCGTATTTTTCCTCTTGATTGGGTTCAGTAACCTTTTGAGTACCGCGAATAGCTTTGATAGCTAATTCTAAATCTTGGGGGTCAAGATTGAAAGTGCGTAAACATTTCCGGCCAACCCTTTCATCTTCGGCAAAACCGACGAGAAGATGTTCGACGGAGATAAATTTATCTTGCCAACTTTCCCGGGATGCTTCCGCTCGATCGAGCAACAGATCGAGACCACGACCTAGGTATAATTGATCGACGATGGCCACTTTCGGCTGTCGGTTGGTGAAGACTTCTAGCTGTTGTTGCAGTCGCGGAATTTCTATATTAGCTTTTTGTAAAATCCGGGTGGCTAGACCGTTATTCTGCTCTAGGAGGGCAATAATAACGTGTTCCACCTCTAAGGTCTGGTTTTTGAATCGTCGCGCAATTTCTTGCGATTTAACGATTGAATCCCAAGCTTGTTCGGTAAATTTATTCGAGTCTGTGGGTTGCATTCTGCACCAATGAGGAAAGCCAGTGTCAGAGGTATAGTATAGCAAGGAGTCTCGACCGATCACAAAGTTCCAGGATCGACAAAGGGACTGACTTGAAAGAGGGTGTAGGGTGTAGGGTGTGGGGTGTGGGGTGTAGGGTGTGGGGTGTGGGGTGTAGGGTGTAGGGTGTAGGGTGTAGGGTGTAGGGTGTGGGGAGAATAAATAAAAAAGTCTCCTATCTCCTATCTCCTGACTCCTATCTCCTGACTTGAAAATAGAAGCTGAAATAAGGCAAATTCGTCAATCATACTAAATCCGTTGAGTATAGGCTACATATCAGGAGAGGCACCCCTGCGAGTGAAGTGACTCTCAAATTATTACAGATGCGTCAGCGGCTGCGTGTAAGCATCCCACCGAAAAACTAATGCGCGGGGGGTTTGGGGGCGGCACTTCGACACATTTCGACACATTTCGACAAGCTCAATGTAAAGGCTCAATGTAAAGGCTCAGTGGCCGCGCCACGCCCCCAACGGGGGGTTTGGGTAGGGCTGTTTCATTCTCCCATCAGAATATCAAAAGTAAAAGCGATCACTGCCAGGTAAAATGATAAGTGACCGCCAACCTTTTAAATATATGTTGAGCTTAATAGAAAAACTGAAACAAGTCAAGGATTTTCGGAAAGATAAAGGAAAAAGACAC
>NZ_JADBUN010000173.1:0-13483 GCF_020245625.1 Microcystis sp. M049S2
AAAACTATCAACAACTCATGCTTGTAAAGCTTGTACAATAGGGCTTTGAGTTTTTGTTAGATTGATATTTATCAACTTTAGAGCATTGCTGGACAGAGAGGGAGCTTGGGGAATTTTCTACAGTGTAAGTTCGGAAGAACCAGAAAATATCAAGAAGGGAATCAGCTTTAAACCTTGTCCGTCAACTATCCATTCCCCTATTCTGGCGCTCCCCGCTTCAAAGTGGGGGACAAAATGAGGTAAGGTGAAAAAGCTGTGCCTATAACCGAGACTATGAGCGTTGAATGGCAATCCGTCAAAACCTACGAGGATATTCTTTACCATAAATGGGGGGGAATCGCCAAAATTACCATCAATCGCCCCCATAAGCGTAATGCCTTCCGTCCGAAGACAGTTTTTGAGCTTTACGACGCTTTCTGTGATGCTCGCGAGGATGCCCGCATTGGGGTAGTATTGCTCACGGGTGCAGGTCCCCACAGCGACGGCAAATATGCTTTTTGTTCCGGTGGCGATCAGACAGTGCGCGGTCAGGCGGGTTATATTGGCGATGATGGCGTACCCCGGCTCAATGTGCTGGATTTACAGAAATTAATTCGCTCCATCCCCAAGGTAGTTATCGCGCTGGTGGCGGGTTATGCGGTCGGGGGCGGTCATGTTTTGCACTTGGTTTGTGATTTAACCTTAGCGGCGGATAACGCCGTTTTTGGTCAGACCGGTCCGAAAGTGGGCAGTTTTGACGGCGGTTTTGGCTCTAGCTATCTGGCCCGGGTGGTCGGTCAGAAAAAAGCTCGCGAGATTTGGTTTCTCTGTCGGCAGTATAACGCCCAACAAGCTTTAGAAATGGGTTTGGTTAACCATGTCGTCCCGGTGGAGGAATTAGAGCAGGAAGGGGTTAAATGGTCTTTAGAAATTCTCGAAAAAAGTCCCTTGGCGATTCGCTGCCTGAAATCGGCTTTTAATGCTGATTGTGATGGTCAAGCGGGTTTACAGGAGTTGGCGGGTAATACCACTTTACTCTACTATATGACCGCCGAAGGAGCCGAAGGTAAACAGGCTTTCCTGGAAAAACGTCCCCCCGATTTTAGTCAATATCCTTGGCTACCCTAATCAGTGAGCAGTAAACGGTAATCAGTAATCAGTGAAAAGAAAGCAGAAAACCGCCGTGTAATACTGCTCACTTAATACTCCCTACTCCTACTGATAACTGATCACTGATAACTGATCACTGATAAGCTATGCTAGTTTAGAGAGAGTAGTTAGGTTCGGTAGCAGCATTGGTTTCAAACAGAAGTGGTTTTTCCCTGATGGCCTTGACTGGGTTGTGTCCGATCTCCTTCTCGAAATGGCTGTGAT
Organism: Microcystis sp. M049S2; assembly: GCF_020245625.1. NCBI lineage: Bacteria > Bacillati > Cyanobacteriota > Cyanophyceae > Chroococcales > Microcystaceae > Microcystis > Microcystis sp. M049S2. The sequence goes on from NZ_JADBUN010000173.1 coordinate 1,354, forward strand.
ATTGGGAGACAATCCATGACGATTTACGTTGGTAATCTGGTTTATGAGGTCACGACAAGTGACTTGCAAGAGGTATTCTCTGAATACGGCACGGTTAGTCGCGTTCACTTGCCCGTAGATCGGGAAACGGGTAGAATGCGCGGTTTTGGTTTTGTGGAAATGTCCTCCGATGAGGAAGAAGCAAAAGCGATCGAAACTCTTGACGGGGCCGAATGGATGGGACGACAGATGAAAGTCAACAAAGCTCGTCCCAAAGAAGAAGATTCTGGCGGTCGTGGCGGCGGTGATCGCAAAAACTTCGGGCGCCGGGAACGTTAAACAGATTCTTGGAAAATTCCAGAAGCGGTTATTTCTGATAACCGCTTTCTTATCGATAATTAATAAATCTGCGTTTCTTTTCTAACATCCTAATACCCATTTTAAAGGACGGGTTTTCAGACTCAAAAATTTCGATGAATTTATTCAAGATAAAAATGATCGGGAAAATCGATAGGGACATTTCATCGTTTTGACGAAAAAAGGCTAACAGACGCAAAAATCTCGGTTCGTCCATAGATTTTGAGAATGTTATCAGGTAGAATCAAGATTTGATTCGCACCTACTCCTGCTCAGCTTATTTGTTCTGATTTTCCCATCATAATCCAACCGCTGCCATAAACTTTGACAAAAAATGAAGATAGCAATCATCACAGCAACTCCCCAAAATGTCAAGCTCGGAAGTGGTACCTTCGTCACCAATATCCATCTGACTAACGAGTTACGCTCCCAGGGTCATCTGGTTGATGTCTTCTCTCCAACCAAAGCATCGGGGCCGTTAGGCTATATGGCTCATCGCTTTCTTTGGAATTGGCGACTCGATCCCCGTCGCTTTGACGACTATGATCTGGTGGTAGGTTACGATATGGATGGTTACGCCATCAGCGATCGCCTGAAAGTCCCTTTTATCGTTTATATTCTTGGTATTATTGCCGATGAAGCTACCTTTGAGCGGGGTTGGGTGCGAACTTCCTTAGAATTGATGGCAAAAGCCGAGAAAGTGAGCGTCCATCGTGCGGATCTGGTCATCTCTATCAGTGAGTATTCGCGTACTAGACTCAAGCAACTTTATCAGTATGATGGCAATATCGAAATTGTTCACTCTCTAATTGATCTCAAAGGTTGGGATGCAGCGGTCGCCTCGGTCAAGCATGAGGAAAGAAACCGCGAGCAGAGGAGGCCGACGGTGTTTTGTGTCGGTGTCCAGTATCCCCGCAAAAATGTTGCCACTTTGATCCGCGCCGCCGCAATTCTCCGCCGTCAAATACCCGATGTAGAGGTAAGAATTGCCAGCAAAGGTCCTGAATGGAATAATTTACGCCGTCTGGCACAAGAACTCAATTTAGAGCAAAATGTTACTTTTCTTGGCTATCTTTCCTATCAAGAACTGATCCAAGAATATCTTGATTGTCAAGTTTTTTGTTTACCTAGTCTGCAAGAAGGATTTGGTATAGTTTTTGCTGAAGCTATGGCCAGTTATAAACCGATTGTCGCCAGTCGTTCCTCCTCGACACCGGAGTTGATTGAAGATGGTGTACAAGGCCTATTAGCCAATCCCTTAGATGCCGAAGATTTAGCGGCTAAATTAGCAGAAGTGCTTCTAAATCCAGAAAAAGCTCGTTCCTTAGGGAAGGCAGGTAGAGCGAAAGTTTCAGAATTTGATGCGCCGATTATTGCCCAACGTTTCAGTCAGTTATTAACCAATTTTCTGGAAAAATAGATTAACTTTGACAATAAAAATTTAACCCCTAACGCACAGCGTATAAATGGAAAATATCCACGAATGTCGAAGGTAGCAAGTCTCTTTTTTCTAGTTGAATTTTGAAGCCATTATCTGCCAGCATTTGGCTTATTTGTTTTAAGCGCCCCTTTTTATCGTGAATTTCAGCCACTATTTGCTTAATTTTTGGCCAGTCTTTAGCTTCGATGCTTTCAAATACTTCGTATTCTTCTCCTTCCACATCAATTTTCAATAAATCGATGGAGTCAATACCGAGTTCATTAATTACGGAGGATAGAGTTCTTACTTCACAGGCTACTTGTTCTTTTTCTTGGAAGAACTCTTCAAACAAATTTTCTATTTTTGGGTAATTCTGATCCACTTGAATATCTTCTAATTCAGCCAGGGTATCCTCTGGCTTTGTGGTTGAATTAGCAGACATATTTGGATAAAAAGTAAAGATTTTTGCTGGGTTATTTTCTGAACTTAATCCACAGTTAAATAAAACAACATCCTCTAAAGAATGCAAATGAATATTTTTTTTCAAAACCTCAAAAGTTGGCTTGATTGGCTCAAAGGCGAAAACTTTTGCTGTTGGTTCAACTCCCTTGACAAAAATAGAGAATAGACCGATATTGGCTCCAACATCAAAGACCACATCGCCTTCTTTGATGACGATATCATGCCCTTCATATTGCCTTTCAGTAAATATTTCCGAAAAAATGTATTCTGTTTCCTCTTTGCTACTACTGTAGTAACATTCCAATCCATTAGAAAAAGTAATTTTTTTGGCAATCACCGTTGATGTATAGTTGTAATCTTGGACAAAATTATATTAACACCATGAATAGCTCCCCGTCAAGAATGAGGTAACAAGCCCCCTTTTTCGGTGGATAAAAATTATAGTCATTTCAGATAAGTCTGAATAAACTCCAGAGCGTTTAAACCCTTATAAACTCTGACATTGATATTCTCAATCTTAATTAGGGTTTACTGAAAAACTTTTTCAGCAGACCCTAATTATGCAAGAGATTTACTCGACCGAATCTAAGACCTAATTGGTTAAGCTAAAAGCTTTGATGTGCCTAGTTTATAACCTTCTTTTTAGGTAGGAGAATTGTCAGATTCTGTCTTTTGCCTGTTGCCTCTTGCCTTCAAAAGCTGATAACTGATAACTGATAACTGATAACTGATAACTGAAATGACGGACTTAAGCCACCTTTTTCCGTGACTCAAGGATGGGGTGAATAATTGTCCAAGCCAGGACGATAATTAAAGCCAAGATACCAAAACGAGCCATAGAACTAACTAACTGGTGCAAGGGGAACAAACGGCCTAAAAAGAAAGATAATGTCACCATAATAGTCGCCCACACCGTCGCCCCACCCAGATTACAGAGGAAAAAGCGACCGTAGGGCATTCGGGCAATTCCCGCCATGGGACCGGCAAAGATTCTTAACAAAGCCACGAAACGACCGAAAAAGACCGCCCGGGGTGCATTTTTACTAAATTGATCCTTGGCTAATTCTAGTTTTTGAGGCGGAATCCGAAAGAATTTGCCAACTTTTAACAAAAACGGCCAACCTCCAGCGCGACCGAGCCAATAGCCAAAATTATCGCCCAAAACTGCTCCTGTAATTGCGCTGACTAAAACTAACCAATAGTTTAAATCACCGCTACCGGCAAGGAAGCCGCCGACAATGGTGATGGTTTCTCCCGGGATGGGAATCCCCATATTTTCGAGGGTGATGCCGATAAATACTGCCCAGTATCCGTATTGGTGGGCGATTTCTTCAATATTTTCTAGGGATAATAGCTCTAGGGACATGGAGCGCTTTCTTAACAAAGGTTTACGAATATTCTAAGATATTTTTACAGTATTTAACCGTGGCTGAACATGACTTTTCCCAGTATTGATTTATTAGCAATTCGTCAGGGTGAGATAAAAGATTTAGCGGGCATGAACTTGTCAGGGGCTGATTTAGCGGGTGCAGACCTAGCAGGGGCGAATTTACGGGCAAATTTACGCGGTGCTGACCTCACGGGGGCAAATTTAAGGGGAGCAGATTTTCGTAATGCCGATTTACGCGGGGCAATTCTCCTCGATGCGATCGTCACTGGGGCAAGTTTGGCCGGTGCTTTTTTAGCCGGGGCGGTTTTTAATCATCTAGATTTGTCCGGGGCAGATTTTCGCGGCGTCGATGGCCGGGGAGTGAGTTTTGTTGGGGCGATTTTAACCCACGCGGATTTTACTAGCGCTAATCTGTCCGGGGCAGATCTGTCGGCAACCGATTTAGAGGAAGCAATTTTTTTCGGGGCGATTTTACGCGGAACAAATTTTACTGATGCCAATCTTCTTTGTGCTAATTTAGCCTCGGCAGTAACCACGGGGGCAATTTTCGATCGAGCTTGTTTAGAAGGGACAGGATTAACCTAAATGGCTGATAGATAAGACCTCTTGTAAAAATCAAAAATTGTTGTTAGGGTTGGGAGTCAGTAGCCAGTAGTCAGGAGTCAGGAGAATTAAGAATGAATAATAATCAGTTAAATGGTCTATTTATAGACTTTATGCCATTTAATCCTTATTTCTGCCGTTTTTGAACTCTGAAAAATTAATTATGCAAGAGGTTTATAAAAGAAGATCAGTTTCTAATCAGTTGCTGTCACCTGCTCTAGGTTTAAAAATCTTGACCATTTCCCTGTTTATCTGCCTCCATAGCTCCAGCTATTCTGAACCATTTAACCCCTTTGCTGCCCAGGGTCTTCCTCTTGGCCAAATTGGTCAAGTTTTTGCCATCCTCCACCAGAAAATTTAGTTTAATTGTCTGGGTAATCAGTGCAGCTATTGAAGAATTTTTCCCAACCAATTAAGCAATCAATTTACTTACTTAAGGGAACCTAGAAGAAAAGACTATGCACAAAAATGATAGGATTGATTGATACCTAGCTGCCGTTAATCGCCCTCGATGAAACCTTTACGCCGACTTTACCGCTATTTAAGTTTATTTTGCCTCTGTCTTCTTCTGACCGTGGGCTGTCAGTCCACTAATTCCAATTTACCCCGGGGGGATAGCGATCGCTTGATGATCGGGACAACCCTAAAACCGCGCTCGATCGATCCGGCCGATAGTTATGAGTTAGCGGGACTTTTTATTATTTATAATCTCGGTGAAACTCTCTACACTTACGGGGAAGGAACCACTAATTTAAAGCCTCTCCTAGCCACGGAATTGCCCAAAATTAGCCCCGATGGGTTGACTTATACTATACCAGTACGTCGGGGAGTTATCTTTCATGATGGCACGGTTTTTAACGCAGAGGCGATGAAGTTTTCCTTAGAAAGATTTATCAAAAATGGTGGCGAACCTTCCTTTCTTCTCCGGGATACAATTGATAAAATCACCGCCAGCAAAGAAGACGAAATTACTATTAAACTAACCAGACCTTTTGCCGCTTTTCCCGCTCTTTTAGCTTATCCCGGAGCCTGTGCGGTTTCACCCAAATTTTATCAAATTGGCGAGGGTAAATTCAAACCCGAAGAATTTATTGGCACAGGACATTATCGATTAAAAGCAGTTACCAGCGATTCTTTTAGTTTAGAAGCCTTTGATCGCTATTGGGGAGAACCGGCCAAAAATAAGGGAGTTAATGTGCAAATTTATCTCTCGAATCCTGCCAATTTATTTAACGGTTTTCAGACGGGAGCGGTGGATATTGCCTATCAATCTTTACTCGCTCCTCAAGTGAGAAAATTACGCACAGAAGCAGCCCAGGGAAAATGGCAGGCGATCGAATCTTCTGGGGCAGCAATTAACTTTATGAGCGTCAATCTTAAAAGTGAACCCACCGATAATATTTTAGTGCGACAAGCAATTGCTTCTCTAGTCGATCGAGATTTACTTAATGATCGCATTTTACAAGGTCAAGGTATCCCTCTTTTTAGTCTCATTCCTACTACTTTTTCCGAGTCACAACCAGTGTTTAAAGAGCGCTATGGCAACCATAATATAGAACAAGCCAAACAATTACTAAAAACCGCTGGTTATAGTGCAGAAAAACCCGCAATTGTAGAAGTTTGGCACTCCTCGGGATCGATCACTTCCAGCAGCGTGGCGGCAGTGATGAAAGCTCTAGCAAAACGGGATTTAGATAATATGATTCAATTTGAACCCAATAGTATTCTAGGAGCGGCCTTTTTCCGTAATATTAGCCGGGGACTTTATACCACCGCCCTATCTAATTGGTATCCAGATTTTTTGGATGCAGATAACTATATTTATCCCTTTTTGGATTGTGCTAAAGGTTCCCCAGAAACCGGCTGCGAAGAAGGCGGAGCACAAAGTCAAGGCTCATTTTTTTATAGTCAAGAAATGAATCAATTAATCGCCCAATCCCGTCAGGAAAGTAACCCAGCCAAAAGAAAGCAAATTTTTGGCAAAATTCAAGAAATTCTCGCCGATGAAGTTCCCTATATTCCCCTTTGGCAAACCAAAGAATACGCTTTTGCTCGCCATGGCATCACGGGAGTTATCATCAATCCCAGTCAAACTTTTCCCTTCTGGACAATCGCCAAAAAATCCCGATAATTAATTATGAGTCAGCCGTCAGCTTTTGCTCCCAGGCTCGCCCTGCTGCTAGGGGGGTTTTATCTGTTAAAATTTCTTATCGTCGTGGGGCGAAAACAAACTGTTCTGGCCTTGCCTCCTGTCTTACAATAGTTAAATATAGGTTGTGTAGATAAGTAGCTGGTTATAATTAAATTAAAAATGGATTTTAGGTTCGATCCCCCCTGCCCCCCTTGATAAGGGGGGTGCCGATAGGCGGGGGGATCCCCCCTGCCCCCCTTGATAAGGGGGGTGCCGATAGGCGGGGGGATCCCCCCTGCCCCCCTTGATAAGGGGGGTGTCTGACAACTTTTAACGCCTACCTACTTAGAGCGCCATGAAACACACATTATCCGTATTAGTTGAAGATGAAGCGGGAGTCTTAACCCGTATTGCTGGATTATTTGCCCGTCGCGGCTTTAATATTGAAAGCCTAGCCGTCGGTCCTGCCGAACAGATGGGAGTTTCTCGCATTACGATGGTAGTACCAGGGGACGAGGACAGCATCGAACAGTTAACCAAACAACTGTACAAATTAATTAACGTCCTCAAGGTGCAGGATATCACCCAAACCCCTTGTGTGGAAAGGGAATTAATGCTGATTAAAGTTAATGCTACCGCCGAGCGCCGAGCAGAAGTGATCGAATTAGCGCAGGTATTCCGGGCCCGGATTGTGGATATTTCCGAGGAAACCCTGACCATCGAAGTGGTGGGGGATCCGGGTAAAATGGTGGCGATTATGCAAATGCTGAATAAATTTGGCGTTCGCGAGGTGGCCCGTACCGGTAAAATTGCTCTGATTCGCGAGTCGGGAGTCAATACGGAATACCTCAAAGCTTTAGAGGCTAAAATGGCAATTTAGGGATATTGGGGATGAATTGGGGGGATGGGGTTTTAGGGTGTTAGGGTGTTAGGGTTTTAGGGTTTTAGGGTTTTAGAGTTTTAGGGTGATGGGGTTTTAGTTGAAATTTACCACTTCCCCATTCTCCCACTTCCCCATTCCCCCACTTCCCCACTTCCCCACTTGCCTCCAGAAGCTGATAACTGATAAAAACTATGTCTAACCAGTCGCCGAAAACCCAAATTAGTCAACTTGTCACCGTTGCTGTGCAGAAATTGCAAGGAAAGGTGAATTTTCAGGCGGTAAATCTCAAAAAAGGGGCGAGAGTTCCCGAATTACGCCTTAAAAACGAGAATGGCAGCGGGGAAAGCAAATATCCCCTTATCGGCGATCGCTATTTGTTAGGCCGCAGTTCCAGTTCCTGTGATATTACTATCCGTAATACCGTGGTGAGTCAGATTCACTGTTCCCTGCAGCGGGACCCGAAAAATCCCCATCATTTCCTGCTCACAGACGAAAACTCCACCAACGGGGTTTATATGGGTAAACGTCGTCTGAAAAGCGTTTCCCTGCGTCATGGTGATACCTTTACCCTGGCCCCTCCAGACTTAGCCAATTGTGTCACCATCTCCTATTACTGTCCCCCTCCCCTGTGGGCGAAACTTTTGCGCTATGGTTTCTACGGTGCGGGTGGTATTTTCGGTTTATTAGTTTTAGCGGTTATCTGGGAAAGTCGCAGAGTTAATGTTTATCCACTCCCTTCCGGGGTGAGCGGTCCGGTGGTGGTTTACCCTAGGGATGGTCAAACTCCCCTCAATCCCATTCGACAGGAAACTCACCAAGAATTAGATAATCTGGGGGATTTTTCTCCCTATTTGCCCAAGGCGCTTGTCGCTTCCGAAGATAGTCGTTTTTACTGGCATTTTGGCGTTGATCCTTTCGGGATTGTCCGGGCTGTTATGATTAATTGGCAAGGTCAAGGCATTCGTCAAGGGGCCAGTACCCTGACTCAACAGTTAGCGCGTAGTTTATTTCCGGAAGTCGGTCGCCAAAATACTGCCGATCGCAAACTCCGGGAGGCTGTGGTCGCTTTACAATTAGAAGCGGTCTATAGTAAGGATACAATTCTCAAAACCTATCTCAATCGAGTTTATCTCGGTCTGGGCGGTTACGGTTTTGAAGACGCAGCCCGCTTTTATTTCGATAAATCCGCTAGAGATTTAGATATCTCCGAGGCTGCCACCCTTGTGGCTATGTTACCCGCCCCGAATTTATTTAATCCCATTCAAGATTACGACACTTCCGTACAATTACGCAATCGTGTCATCGATCGCATGGCCCAATTAAGGATGATTTCCCCAGAAGAGGCCGCCAGCGCCCGCAGATCCCGCATCGAAATCAGTCCCCAAGCCAAAAAATCCCTATCTAGTACGATTGCACCATATTTTTATAGTTACGTTTTCGAGGAATTACAGGACCTTTTAGGGGAAGAAGTGGCTAAAGAGGGCAATTTTATCGTTGAAACCAGTTTAGACCGCCGGCTGCAAGCGATCGCAGAAAAAAGCTTAAAAAATAATGTCCTAAAACAAGGACCCCGCTATCGATACTCCCAAGGGGCTTTAGTTACCTTAAACAGTCAAACCGGGGAAATTCTCGCTTTAGTCGGGGGAGTTGACTATCAAAAAAGCCAATTTAACCGCGCTATCCAAGCTAAACGTCAACCCGGTTCCACTTTTAAGGTATTTGCTTATGCTGCCGCCCTAGAACAGGGAATATCGCCCTATAAAACCTATAGCTGCGCGGGACTTTCTTGGCAAGGACAGGCCTATTCTCCCTGTGAACGCAGTAGCGGGGCCATCAATATGTTTCAAGGTTTAGCGCGATCGGAAAATAGCGTCGCCCTTCGCATTGCTCGCGAGGCAGGATTAAGTAATGTGGTCAATGTGGCGGAACGTTTGGGGATAAAATCACCTTTAAATGCTGTACCGGGGCTAATTTTAGGTCAAAGCGAGGTAAATGTTTTGGAAATGACTGGCGCTTATGGGGTTTTTGACCATGGTGGGCGCTGGAATCGTCCCCACGCCATTAAACGCATTCTCGACGCTTCCGACTGTGAAAATGTGGAGGATTTGAGTACCTGTCGGGTTATTTATGACTATGGCGACGATAGCGAGAGAAATCAGCAGGTAATCTCCCCTAAAACCGCCGAAACGATGAATAGTTTATTGCGGGGGGTGATAACTAATGGTACAGGAGGCGCTGCTAGTATTGGCATGGGAGAAGCGGGTAAAACGGGAACCACTAATAATTATGTGGACCTCTGGTTTATCGGTTATCTTCCCCGTCGCGACTGGGTGACGGGCATTTGGTTAGGGAATGATAACAATTCCCCCACTTCCGGCAGTAGTCAACAGGCAGCCCGGTTATGGGGCGATTATCACCGTCAGTTAATCACTACACAAAACTAATCCCAATGACTCTCAAGCTCAGACGCATTTTAACCGTCTATCCTTAAGATTAGTGGAATCAACCACAAAGACACAAAGGACACAAAGATTAAACTTATCACACAAAGAGTGAGAGAGCCGCCGAATCTCTCCCCAATCTCTTTACTGTTGCCTCTTGCCTTATCTCAACCAGCAATTTAAATGGTTCACAGTAATAAGGGTGTCCTAGCCCTAGCTAACACACCCGTAGAGATTATTTCTGGTGGCTTGGTTTTACCCCAAAAATCCACAACTGCCCTACCCACCGCAGGGGAGGGACAGGGATAGATTAGACAATGACAATCTGAGTATTGGTGATAGCTGGCGTACCAGTAAGGGTTGCGATTCCGAGCAGACTACCAGTAGCGGCAAAGTTTGAGTCATACTGTAAAAGGCCAGTACCAGGATTGTAGATAAATCTGGCAATGTTATTTTCGACTGCTGCTAATTGGTTAGAAGCCAAAGTACCGAGAGGCAATCCACCGAATTGAGCGCTTGTAAATGTCAGAGTATCACCTTGAGCGATGGTAAAATCGGTGATGGTGTCAGTATTCTGATTGGTAGCAGTGTAAGCAAAACGATCAGCACCAGCACCACCAGTTAGGAGATCGTTTCCAGTACCACCCAATAGGGTATCGTCTCCATCTCCACCCAATAGGGTATCGATTGCAGAACCACCATCTAGTAAATCGTTTCCAGCCCCACCATTTAGTGAATCGGCTCCAGAATTACCCTTTAGGGTGTCAGCGCCTAGGCCCCCGGTGATGGTATCGTTATTTACTCCACCGACTAGGCTATCGTCGAACGCACTACCTATAATGTTATAGGGAAGGGAATTGTTGATTGGTGCGATCGTAGTTGCGGGGGGTGTGGCCGGTGCTGCGCCCAGAGATATGGGTTGCGTACCTGCGGCTTTCGTGAAAGTAGCACCGCCCGGGCCAGGGATTGTTAGCTTATGGGTGCCGCCAACGGTAGATCTAACAAAGGTCTGGCTATTTGCCGCCAGGTCAAGGGTCGTAGTAAAGCCAGGGACTGTAGATGCAAGGGTTACGCCAGTAACAGCAAGGCCTGCGTTGTCTATTCTCCAAACCGCATCGCCGTCAGCGAAAAGGCCAATGAAAGTGAGATTATCGGCGGTAAGGCCTGTATTCGGCAGAGAAACGGGGAGAGTAGGATTGGAGTTCAGGACCTGGGCAACTGTCCCACTCCCAACAGTGAAATTAACACCAGTGGGAGAACCGGAGAAGTCTAAAGTAATGGCCATAGTTTTTCCTTTGAATGATTTGTTTGAATCTGAAGAGTTTGACAATCTTCCTCCCGATTATTATATACCGGGAAAAAAAATGCAACTATTTTTTTGGGGGCTTGTTTCCTGGATTATTGCTCACGACCAGCATCTGCTAGGCTAAATTTGATTATGCCGCATCGGAAGACGATGCAAAATCCTGTCATAAGATGTTGACTATTTAAATTACTCGTTAAGACTGCATGGGAGTCCAGGAGAGGCGGAACGGGAGTTTGAGCATTTGTACTAAAGTTCCTGAGAGAGGGTATCGTTTGCCCTACAACTATTTTTAGGATGTCGTCTCTATCACCGCCGATTAGGCTATCGTTATTTTTTAGGTTTGTTTCCTCAATTATTGCTAGTGTGCGTTGTTTTATATCTGGTCAAGTTGTGAGCAATTGTGTGTTAATTTTTGTCCAGTTGTGACATAAATCACACCAGAAATTAAAGTTAATGCTACTGATAGCCAAAAAGCGATCTGAGCAATTAAGTTATATTCAGAAGGCAAGGGAGCAATCAAGAGAGCGATCGCGACAATTTGGCTGACTGTTTTGCTTTTTCCCCACCAATTAGCCCCTTTTATGTCGCTATTTCCTGTTAAATTGGGATTAATGCGCCAACCAGCGATCGCTAATTCCCGAGCGAGAATCAAAAATACTCCCCAAGCAGCAATTAAATCCATTTCAATGAGAGCTAAAAGAGGAGCGAGAACCAGCAATTTATCGACCAAAGGATCGAGAAATTTGCCTAATTCGGTGATTTGATTCAATTTTCGCGCTAAATAACCATCGAGCCAATCGGTGCTGGCAGCAATCAGAAAGATAATTAAACTTAACCAGCGATCGATTTCTGTGCCTTGATGCAACCAGTATAAAATTAATGGCAGTCCCAAGAGTCGCGATAGGGTAATCGAGTTGGGTAGGTTCATTTTTCAGTGATCAGTAATCAGTAAACAGTAATCAGTGACCAGTAAATAGTGATCAGTAATCAGTAAACAGGTATAAAGATAAAGATAACGGCTCTTCTAGGTTCTGTGTGATAAGTTTAACTTACAGAGGATCGATCAATCTTTGTGTCCTTTGTGTCTTTGTGGTTCCTTCCACGCGCTCGCCAGAAAGAATGTATCTTAGAATACATTTTGCCCACCAAACCTAAGAG
>NZ_JADBUN010000174.1:0-11005 GCF_020245625.1 Microcystis sp. M049S2
CTTAAATATTGGAAGAAAGGTAGTCGGAGAGGCCGCCTTTAGCGGGAATCCGATAGAGAGGTTCGTAGTTAACCCAGTACGGGTCAAAGCGTACAAAGCTAATTCTAGATGCAATATTTGCGTACAGAATTAGTAACTATAACAACCTTATCTGTAAGAAAGCTGCAACAAAAAAAGGACACAAGTTAACTTGTGTCCTTCCCGAAGCTAAGAACTTAATTTTTATTTAGCGTCGGAGAATTCCGCATCGATGACATCATCGCCGCCACCAGCACCACCAGAGGGGCCATTGCCATCATTGCCACCGGGGGGATTGCTGGGGGCCCCTTGCTGATACATACTGCTGCCGATCGCGTAGAGGGCTTGTTGTAATTCCGGTAGGATGGTTTTGATCTTACCATCATCGTCTTGAGCGATCGCTTCTTCCAGATCCTTAATCAATCCCTGGGCTTTATTTTTCTCGGATGGAGGAACCTTATCGCCTAACTCTTCCAACTGCTTCTCAGCTTGATAAACCAGGGAATCAGCTTGATTTTTGCGTTCAATGCGTTCGCGACGTTCCTTATCGACCGAGGCATTCGATTCTGCCTCATTTACCATGCGTTCCACTTCATTTTGGGGCAAGGTAGAAGCGCCGGTGATGCTGATCGACTGTTCTTTTCCTGTACCTTTATCCTTAGCGGTGACATTGAGAATACCGTTAGCATCGATGTCGAAAACCACTTCGATTTGAGGCACACCACGAGGAGCGGGAGGGATGCCATCGAGTCGGAAAGTTCCCAAACTCTTGTTATCTTTGGCCATTTCCCGTTCCCCTTGCAGGACGTGGATTTCCACGTTAGTTTGTCCATCCACTGCTGTGGAGAAAACTTCCGATTTTTTGGTGGGGATAGTGGTGTTGCGGGTAATAATCCGCGTCATCACACCGCCGAGGGTTTCCACACCCAAAGACAAGGGCGAAACATCAAGCAGAAGAATATCTTTGACTTCACCAGCGAGAACACCACCTTGAATGGCAGCACCGACGGCTACCACTTCATCGGGGTTAACGCTTTGGTTAGGATCTTTGCCCAGAACTTTTTTAACTAATTCCTGGACGGCGGGAATCCGGGTTGAACCACCGACGAGAACCACTTCATCGAGGGCAGATTTATCGATTTTGGCATCACGGATGGCATTTTCGACGGGAATCCGACAGCGATCAATTAAATCGGCGCAAATTTCCTCAAATTTAGCTCTGGTTAAAGTGGTATCTAGGTGTTTTGGTCCTTCGGCGGTAGCGGTGATGAAGGGCAGGTTAATTTCCGCTTGGGTAACGCTAGAAAGTTCAATTTTGGCTTTTTCTGCCGCTTCTGTGAGACGTTGCAGGGCCTGTTTATCTTGACGGAGATCTATTCCTTCAACTTTTTTGAATTCTCCGGCTAGATAATCAACGATTTTTTTATCGAAGTCATCACCACCGAGATGAGTATCTCCAGAGGTAGCGAGAACTTCAAAGACACCATCACCCACTTCTAGAACCGATACGTCAAAGGTTCCCCCACCCAAGTCAAAAACGAGAATGGTTTCGTTAGCTTTTTTGTCTAATCCGTAGGCAAGAGAGGCGGCGGTGGGTTCGTTGATAATGCGGAGAACTTCAACCCCAGCAATTCTCCCGGCATCTTTGGTGGCTTGACGTTGGGAGTCATTAAAATAAGCGGGTACGGTGATGACTGCTTGGGTAACGGTTTCGCCGAGGTATTTACTGGCATCTTCCACCAGTTTCCGCAGTACCTGGGCGGAAATTTCTTCGGGGGCGAATTGTTTGCCCTGGGCGGGACAGTCTAATTTAACGTTGCCGTTGCCGTCTTGGAGAGTTTTGTAGGATACTTCTGTCGCTTCGTTGGTAACTTCGTTGAATTTCCTGCCGATGAAGCGTTTGACGGAATAAAAGGTATTTTGCGGGTTCATTACCGCTTGACGTTTGGCGATTTGTCCTACTAGGCGATCGCCACTTTTGGCGTAGGCGACGACTGAGGGCGTGGTTCTAAATCCTTCGGCGTTGGCGATAACGGTGGGTTTGCCCCCTTCCATAACCGCGACGCAGGAGTTAGTCGTCCCTAAGTCAATTCCAACTACTTTTCCCATAATCTTTGTGCTGCTCCGATACAAATTATAGTGACTTCTAGAATCGGAACTGTACTCGGTTTTTAGGCGATACCCACCCCTATCAGTTCCTTTGTTATCTCTATAGTGCAAAATAACCCCACTTTCTCGATAGTGTAGGTATCCGAACCTTTTTGGTAGTATTACAGTAGTCAGTAAACCTCCGGTGAAAGTTAACAATTGTCGTGGGGGCAGTCTGAACGAGTAATTTAGATAGTCAACAGCTTATCCTCTGGCGCTAAAACACGATCGCCGATCACAATTTATCTAATTATCGCAGAATCTCAATTGCCTTATTGTCTTGGTTGTATCCGCTTTTTATCTGATTATTTCATAAAAAATATGACTTACGAAACTCTGGAACTTTCCACACCGACACCGATTTTATCTTGGGCGGGCCATGAATTGGGACCCCAAGAAACCCAAATGGCTAAAAATGTCGCTTCCCTCCCTTTTGTTTATAAACACATTTCTTTAATGCCCGATGTTCACTTGGGTAAAGGTGCTTTAGTCGGTTCGGTGATTGCCACCAAAGATGCCGTAATTCCTGCCGCCGTCGGAGTCGATATCGGTTGCGGCATGGCTGCCCTAAAAATGCCTTTTACTGGTGAACAATTGCAGGGAAAACTTAAAAAAATTCGCCTCGATGTAGAGGCGAATATTCCCGTCGGTTTTGCTGAAAATAAGGAAGTGGACAGGGAAGTGACTAAATGGCCAAAATGGGCGGAATTTAAACAGATTCATCGAGGCGTACAAAACCTAGAGAAAAAAGCCCTTAAACAAATGGGTTCTCTGGGGGGTGGTAATCACTTTATCGAAATTTGTTTAGATACAGACAATCAAGTTTGGTTAATGCTCCATTCCGGTTCTAGAGGTATTGGTAATCAACTGGCCCAATGTCATATTGATACTGCCAAAGAGTTAGCCAAACTAGCAGAAGGTAAATTACCCGACCTCGATCTGGCCTACTTTGTCGCCGGTACAGAAGAATTTACCGCCTACTGGCACGATCTACAATGGGCCCAGGAATATGCCCGTTATAATCGGGAAATTATGATGGCTAGATTTAAACGGATTGTTGAAAAACATCTAGCGGGAGGCAAACCAACTAAACCCCTCTTAGTGGTTAATTGTCATCACAATTATGCCGAAAAAGAAATTCATTTTGGGGAGGAGGTTTATGTCACCCGCAAAGGAGCCGTCCGCGCCAGAGAAACCGATTATGGTATTATCCCCGGTTCCATGGGAGCGCAATCTTATATTGTTAAAGGTAAAGGAGAACATAATAGCTTCTGTTCCTGTTCCCACGGGGCCGGGCGCTTGATGTCGAGAAATCTGGCTAAAAAAACTTTTACTCTTGATGATTTAATCGCCCAAACTCAAGGGGTTGAATGCCGCAAGGATGAGGGAGTTATTGATGAGATTCCGGGAGCTTATAAACCGATCCAACAGGTGATGAATCAACAGGCTGATCTAGTGGAAATTGTCGCCACTCTCAAGCAGGTGATGTGTGTCAAAGGTTAAAAATCATGGCAAGAGCGATCGATTTTTGTCGTTTTTTCCCTAGCATGAAAAAGATAGGAATCGATCGAGGATTGTAAGCGATGAGTCTGACTATTGCTGCCCAATTAGCGCCAATTCCCGCCCATCATCTCAATATGATGGGCTATGTGGATGAATCCGCCGTTAACGGCCCCGGCTTTCGGGCCGTGGTCTGGGTACAGGGTTGTTCTCGCCAGTGTCGGGGTTGTTTTAATCCAGCTTCCTGGTCCTTCGAGATCAATCAATTAATTACTGTTGAGTCTCTAGCTGCCAAAATTTTGGCTAATCCCCGCAATAGCGGCCTAACTTTCTCCGGAGGTGAACCTTTTTGGCAAGCAAAAGCCTTGACAGAATTAGCTAAATATGTTAAGGAAAAAGGCTTAAATGTGATGTCCTTCACGGGATTTACGATCGAACAATTGCGCTCAACCCAAGCACCGCCCCACTCTCAAGAATTATTGGCCCAGTTAGATAGGGTCTGCTGAATAAATATAAAAACCTTGTTGGATAAGACTTTTGGATTTTTTTCCCCTGAAAAAGTGCCAGCCATTGCGGGGATCGGGGGGAAAATTCAGGTACTTTTTCCCTGAAAATTAGGTAGTTGACCACCTGAAAATCGATAAAACCCCACACCCCACACCCCACACCCCACACCCCACACCCCACACCCTGCCCCCAGGAAAAGCTTTTTCAGCAAACCCTAGATATTTTGGTGGATGGGGCCTATGTGGAATCCCTGGCTATTCATTCTCCCGATTCTTCCGTTTCTTCTAGCAATCAACGGATTCATGTCCTCAATCCCGCTCTGGAAGATCAGATTAATTGGGCATCGGATCAAGTGGAAATTCATATTCTCAAAGACGGAACCCGAATTTTTACGGGATTTTGGGGACAGATTATCTCTTGATCAGGCCCAGAATCAGTAATCAGTAAACAGTGATCAGTAATCAAGATTGTCCCACTACTTACTCTCACTTCATACCGCGCACTGAAAACTCAAATCTGATCAGTGATCACTGCCTAGGAATTTAGGATCACAGATCCAGTAACATCAATTCCTCGACTAAATCAAAATTAGCTGTCACCGATTGCACATCATCGAGGGATTCTAGGGTGTCGATTAACTTCAATAAAAAACGGGCCTGTTCTCGATCGCTCACTTCTAGGGTATTAGTGGGAATCCAGCGTAATTCTGCTTCTTTGACCTTAAATCCCGCTGCTTGCAGAACCTTATTCAATCTCTCCAGGTTAGACACCTCAGTAAAAACTTCTGCTCCTTGACCTTCCTCCTCACTGTCAAAAAACTCGTAGGATTGGGCCTGGCCCTCTAGGGAAGCTTCTAAAAGCTTATCCTCATCAATAGTTCCCTCAAGGCGAATTACCCCCTTATGGTCAAACATCCAGCCCACACAGCCCGTTTCACCTAAATTACCGCCATTTTTGCTAAAAGCCACTCGCAGATCCGCAGCCGTGCGATTGCGATTATCGGTCAGTGCTTCGATCAGGATCGCGACACCCCCGGGACCATAACCCTCGTAGCGAATTTCCTCAAAAGCTGAGTCATTTTCCCAAGTTCCCGCCCCTTTAGCGATCGCTCTTTCGATATTGTCATTAGGAATACCGGCCGCCTTGGCTTTTTCGATCGCCGTGCGTAGCTGAAAATTGCCCGCCGGATCGGGAACACCGTTACGCGTAGCCACGATAATGGCCCGGGATAACTGGGTGAAAGTTTGCCCTTTTTTGGCATCAACTCGGGCTTTTTGTCGTTTAATATTTGCCCATTTACTATGACCAGCCATATCTATCTAAGATATCCAACATCAAAAATCTAGCAGATCGATCGCCCTTGGTAAATCGGGGGATAATTGTCAACGAGTGCCGGGTAATGATAATAAATCCTGTTTAGAAACTATAGGGGAGCGGGTAGTGCGAGCATTTGTCCTAAAATTCCCGATAGGCGGTTTAAATCCAGTACAGCTTATTATAGAAAAGGTTGATTGATCAGGTGGCAATATGGCGCAATTTTCTCGCAAAACTCTACTAACCTTGGTTGCTAGTATATTAGTATTATTATTCTCCTTGGCTCCGGCCCAAGCGCTAAGTTATAATAACCGCAATTTGACCGATAACGACTTTGCGGGGCAGGATTTGCGCGATTCCACCTTCGATCACTCTAATCTGCGCGGTAGTAACTTCAGTCATGCCAATCTGGAAGGAGTACGCTTTTTTTCTGCCAACTTGGAGGGGGCCGACTTTAGCGATGCCAATATGAGAAATGTGGATTTAGAATCGGCCCGTTTAACCAAAGCCAACTTTACCAATGCCGTTCTCGAAGGAGCTTTTGCCACTAACATTTTAATCAAAGGTGCAATTATCGACGGGGCCGATTTTACCGATGCAATTATTCGCTCCGACGTGGAAAAATATCTTTGTGAGAGAGCCACGGGAACTAACCCAGTAACTGGCAGAAATACCCGCGATACCCTATTTTGTCCCTGATACCTAACTATGATGCCCCGAATCGCGCTGTCATGACCGATCGAATTAGAGCCAGATCGGCCATAATTGCTGTAAGCTAGTATTCGATTTTTTAACAAAACCTTTAGAATAGACTTTCAAGTAAGTCAGTTCGATCGATCAGTCCCCTCTTGGAAAAAGGAAATTGTAACCATCGTGTCCACCAGTACCCTCGGCAATCAAGATAAAGAGCAGAAACCTAGTAGTGACTCGGATAGCTTTTTCCAAGGAGTCTCTAGAGTCGCAGGGGGAACCGCTCTCGGCCTGTTGATGGTATCCACGGCCGTGGTGACGGGGGCTGTGGTAGGATTGGCGATTAGTTACCGCAATCTACCGGATGTCAGGATTTTACGCGGTTACGTTCCCACGGAAACCAGTTATATCTACGATGTTAAAGGCAGACCCCTGACCAGCTTACACGGGGAAGCGCATCGGGAAGTGGTGGAACTCGATCAAATTTCTCCCAATCTAAAACGCGCAGTGATGGCGATCGAAGATAGCCATTTTTATCACCATCGTGGTATTAATCCTAATAGTATCGGTCGAGCAGTAGTGGCTAACTGGAAAAGTGGCGGTGTGGTAGAAGGTGCATCTACCCTCACCATGCAGTTAGTCAAAAATATCTTTCTTTCCCATCAGCGTACCGTTAGCCGTAAATTAGCCGAGGCAGTCCTGGCAGTACGAGTGGAACAGGTTTTTAGCAAAAATGACATTCTGGAAATGTACCTTAATAATATCTATTGGGGTCATAATAATTACGGAGTGCAAACCGCCGCTAAAAGCTATTTTAATAAACCCGCCTCCGAGTTAAATTTAGCAGAATCGGCGATGATGGCGGGAATAATCCAAGCGCCGGAAGTTTATAGTCCTTTTAATAATTATAAAACCGCCAAGGAAAGACAGGCACTGGTTCTCAGTCGGATGCGTACCTTGGGTTGGATTACCCCCGCACAGGAAGAGGCCGCTTTAAAGGAACCTCTGAAAGTGGGTAAACCCACCGCTTGGCAAGAAAGTAAATTACCCTACGTTACCGATGCAGTGGTGGCAGAATTGCGGCAAAAATTTGGCAAAGAAACCCTAACTAAAGGGGGAATGCGGATTCAAACCACGATCGATCTCGACTTTCAAAACATGGCCGAGTCCACCATCCAAAAGGCCTATAATAGCTTGCGTCGTCGCGGTATTCGCACCAAAGACCTACAAATTTCTCTAGTCGCGGTGGATCCCCGCACCCATTTCGTCAAGGCGCTCGTCGGTGGCGTTGATTACAATAAAAGTCAGTTAAACCGGGCCATCCAATCCCGTCGTCAACCGGGGTCAGCTTTTAAACCTTTTGTCTATTATACTGCCTTCGCTAGTGGTCGTTTTACCCCTGAAACGGTGGTTAATGATGCTCCTGTCCGTTTTCGTGAGGCCGGTGGCTTCTATAGCCCAAAAAACTACGGTGGCGGCTTTTCTGGTCAAGTTTCCCTGCGTAGCGCTCTGATGCAGTCTCTGAATATTCCCGCAGTTATTCTTGGTCGTCGTGTCGGGATAAATAAAGTCATTGAAGTCTGTCGTCTGCTGGGTTTCGAGAGTCCTTTAATTGCCGTCACTTCTTTACCTTTGGGATCCGTGGATGTGACTCCTCTGGAAATGGCGGGGGCCTACGCTACTTTTGCCAGTAATGGCTGGCATTCTAAGCCTACCTTTATCATGCGTGTTACTGATAGCCGGGGTAACGTCATGCTCGATAATACACCCAAACCGAAGCTAGTTTTAGACCCCTGGGCCACCGCTTCCCTCAATTCTGTCCTACAGGGAGTTATTCAGGGAGGAACAGCCACTTCGGCTCAAATCGGTCGTCCGGCAGCGGGAAAAACCGGTACTACCGATAACGAGAAAAATGTCTGGTTTGTCGGTTATGTTCCCCAATTAGCCACCGCAGTGTGGATTGGAGATGACCAAAATCGCACTTTAGGTAAAGGTATCACCGGCGGTGGTTTTGCCGCTCCCATTTGGCGCGATTTCATGGCACAAGCGCTTAAAAATGAACGGGTAGAATATTTTCCCTCTCCCTCCAAATTCCGCAAACCAACAGTTAAGTAGATGGTTAATCTAATTGGTTTGATCGTAATTTATTGATCGAGTAAAGGTGGCTAGGTTTTTGTAAGAGCGCCAATTCAAAAATGAAACCCACGCTATTTTTGTTCTGTGATGATAAAGTTAAGATGTAGCTGTACCAATAATCATCGTTGCCCAGTTGCGAATGTCGTTACCTCAGATTGTTATTGATACCAATGTCATTATTGCTGGATTAAGATCTAGGCGTGGAAGTGCGTTTCAACTTCTTAGCCTTATAGGTACAGGAAAATTTGATATGCACTTATCTGTTCCTCTCGTCTTGGAATATACAGATGTCCTATTGCGGGAGTTGCCCAATCTCTATTTAAGTCGAGAAGAAGTAGATGACTTAATTGATTTCTATTGCTCGGTGGGGATACCTCATAAAATTTTCTTCCTGTGGCGACCATTTCTGCGTGATCCCAAAGACGATATGGTATTGGAGCTTGCAGTTAAAGCAGGATGTCAGAGTATAATCACATATAACACCCGTGACTTTGCTGGTGTTGAGCAATTTGGTTTATGTCTGCTTGAGCCTTCAGGTTTCCTACGATTAATAGGTAAGTTACCATGAGTACCATCCAAGTTCAAATTCCCGACTCATTACAGAAAAGTTTAGATGATCTAGCGGCTCGTGATGGAATTTCGATCGATCAATTTATCTCTACTGCGATCGCTGAGAAACTTTCAGCGTTGATGACAGAAAATTACCTAATAGAAAGGTCCAAAAAGGGAAGTCGAGAAAAGTATCAGGCAATCTTAACAAAAGTTCCCGATGTTGAGCCAGAAGCCTATGACCAGTCAAATATGCCTGAATCGTCGGTAAGCAACCCAGATAAAGTTTATTTATAATAAAGTCACAAAAAAAACCTTTGCTTGAAACGATGACGACTTCCTTGACTGAGAGTCTCACCCTTGAAGATTTCCTCAAATTGCCATATTTGGAGGATTCTCCAGCATGGGAATACTTGCATGGAGTCGCAATTCAGAAACCCATGCCTAAGACTCGACACTCTATCCTGCAAAAACGTCTTTTAGCTGCGGTTGACAGCCACACTGTTGATTATACAGCTTTACCTGAGTTGCGATGTACCTTCGGCGAGCGTTCGATCGTTCCTGCTGTGGCAGTAATTGCATGGAATCGAATTAACCTGAATCAAGCAGGTGAACCAGAGGACGACTTTAGGGAAGCACCTGATTGGACTATCGAAATTCTTTCACCGGATCAAAAGGTAAACCGTGTAATTGACAACATTTTACATTGTTTAAAACACGGCAGTAAATTAGGATGGATGCTTGATCCAGATGATTATTCTGTTTTAATGTTTACTCCCCAACAAGAGCCAGAAGTTTGCAGAGGGGATCACCAACTTAAGGTAATTGCAGGGGTTCAGTTGACACTGACTCCACAACAAATCTTTGCATGGCTAAAAGTTGGTCAAGCTAGACAAAGTAAGTAAAAGTCTGGGGAGAATCACGAGGACTAACTTGGTCGTTAGACGAAATTCAATAATAAACGGATTTAGTATAAAATGTCAAAAATTAAAAGTCCCTTGCGCTATCCGGGGGGGAAATCCCGGGCAATTAAGCAAATTCTGCCGCAAATTCCTGTGAATATTAGGGAATATCGAGAACCTTTTTTTGGTGGTGGTTCTGTGTTTTTTGCTGTTAAGCAACTCTTTGAACAACAGATAAAAACCTATTGGATTAATGACTTAAATTATGATTTATATTGTTTCTGGCAATGCGCTCAAGAAAATATTGAGTTATTGGCAGCAAAAATAACAGAAATTAAACAGAAATATGATAGCGGACGAGAATTATTTCAAGATTTGACAAGGGAAGATTTAAAGTTAACCGACTTTGAGAAAGCGGTGCGTTTTTTTATCTTAAATCGGATTACTTTTTCGGGAACAGTGGATTCTGGTGGCTATTCCCAAGCAGCTTTTACCAGTAGATTTACTGATTCATCAATTGCCAGATTAACTCAAATTGCGCCCCTATTAGCATCGGTAAAAATTACTAACCAAGACTACGAAGAATTATTATTTGCTGAGGGAAAAGAAGTTTTTATCTTCCTCGATCCCCCCTACTATAGTGCCACAAAATCTCGTTTGTACGGCGTAAGAGGGAATTTACATACCAGCTTCGATCATCAACGTTTTGCTGATAATATGCGTCAATGTCAGGCTAAATGGTTAATTACCTACGATGATTGTCCAGAGATACGAAACCTCTTTAATTTTGCCCATATTATCGAGTGGAATCTTCAGTATGGCATGAATAATTATAAACAAGGATCGGCGGCATCTGGTAGAGAATTAATGATCAAAAATTATTAGTGCCAGATTGTAGTGGAGTATTTATCTACCATAATTTAGCCGGCATTATTGATGAAGATTTGGAAAAATCCTCATCAGCCTTCCTAGGAAAGTCAGACAAATCCGTTTTTAATAGGATGATTAGCTCCCAATCCAACTTGAAAAACCCACTCCCCACCCTCCTATACATTTTAAATAGGGTTTGCTGAATAAATCTAAAAACCTTGTTGGATAGGAATTTTAGACTTTTTCCCCATCAAAAAGTGCCAGACCTTGGGGTGATCGGGGGGGGAAATTTAGGCACTTTTTCCCTGAAAATTAGGTAATTGACCAGATGAAAATCGGTAAAACCCTACACCCCACACCCCACACCCCAC
>NZ_JADBUN010000175.1:0-6527 GCF_020245625.1 Microcystis sp. M049S2
CAGTTATCAGTTATCAGTTATCAGTTATCAGTTATCAGTTATCAGTTATCAGTTATCAGTTATCAGTTATCAGTTATCAGTTATCAGTTATCAGTTATCAGTTATCAGTTATCAGTTAGTAGCTTGTTAATCAACTTACCCAGCAAAAACCTCATTCTCTAGTTCTCCTGAGAGGGGAAAGTTGAAAAATTTTCCCTACCCACCACACCTCATACCCTGTCTCAATTTCAATCTGTTTGTCAAGCCATTAGCTATATTCTCACCCATTTTAAGGCTTTTGGGTCTTTATCGTAACGATAATTAAAACCATCTTTGGCAGTAATGATTTTACCTAAACTGGCACGACTCCGGACGTTACTTAAAGAATAGTCAGTTAGGGACTGCATTTGTTGATGGGACAAACCTTCGGCTATTTCAGAAACTCCTGCAATTTCCGCATCATGCTCAGTTTTAACCTCAAACAAAGGCTCTATTTTTACCGCCGAAAAATCTTCTGATTTTTTTGACATCATGACCATGTCATTAACTTTTTTGCGCTGATAATCTTCTACAGTTGACAGGTGCCAATGGGAATTTTCTGTTAACTCTAAGACCCATCGATGATAATTAAATAAACTTTCCCGATGACCAACACTAATAAAAGTGGTTTCACTTTCCTGTAATTGCCGATATAAACTGGCTTCATTGGCCAAATCTAAAGCACTGGTTGCTTCATCTAAGATAGTAAAGGTAGGTTTAGTGATTAATAGTCGAGCAAAAGCTAATCTTTGTTGTTCTCCGAGGGATAAAATCTGTTCCCAATTGACTTCTTTATCTAAGCTATTTTTGTCAGTTAATAAATGTTGAAGATTGACTTTTTTTAAGATATTTTCTAATTCTTCATCGCTCAGCTGCTCATTGGTATGGGGATAAAGTAATTGCTGGCGTAAACTGCCAAGGATAATATAAGGACGTTGGGGTAAAAATAACATTTTAGCTAAAGAAGGACGTACTAAACGACCACTACCCGCTTTCCATAAACCGGCGATTGCTCGTAACAAGGAACTTTTTCCTCGACCACTGGGCCCAATAATCAGTAAACTTTCTCCCAAAGGGACAGAAACCGATAAATTCTCCACAATTACCTTTTCATAATCGGGAGTTTGTAGGGTAAAATTTTCAAAAGCTATACGCTCATCTTCCAGGGTGGTAATACGACTTAAGTTTTTCGGCTCTTCACTGGCAACTTTTAAGGCATCTGTCAAAGTGGCTAACCGCTCAATATAACTTGAAACTTTACCCGATGTTCCCCATTCAGTAATTAATTGTCCCAAGGCATTAGAAAAAAGAAAACAGCATAAACTAGCTTGACTAATTTCTCCATAATCGATTTCGTTTTTAATAAACATCGGGGTCAAAATAAACATTGAAAATACACTAATCGCTGACTGATAACCTCGATTAAAAAGATTATTAAACCGTTCCCAATTTATCAGTTTTTCCGAGCTTTTAATAAGCCGTTCAAAACGACCTTCAATGATTTTTTCTTCCTGCTCTTCTCCCTGAAAAAAAGCAATTGATTCGGCGTGGTTACGCACATGGGTTAAAGCATAACTATAATCCGCCTTATCATTAAGCTCCGATTGATTAATTTTGTTTAATTCTTGAGTTAGATAAATTGCTATTAAATTTCCTGCGATCGTATAAATTATTAAATAAACCGCAATTTGTGGGGAAATTGTCCAAAGAATGATCGCAAAAGTAATCATTTGTAACCCTTTTTCCATGAAGGTGATTAATAACCTTAGGGTCATGGTCGTAATTGGTTCAATTTCTTGAGATAATCTTTGATCGGGATTTTTTAAGTTTGAGGTAAAATCAATGTTGTAATAAGCGCGATCATTGAGATATTTTTTAACGGTTTGTTTCGTTAACCACTTATACCAATCCAATGCCACTCGACGACGAATAAATTGAGAAAAAGCAAATAACCCCGTTGTTCCTATAATCAACAAACTGGATAACCACAGCGTATTGAGATATTTAGAAAGGTCTCTATCTTCAATAATAATATCGAGTACATAACGATTCCAGTAGCTACTAAAAGCTTCTACCCCGACTGTTGCCAAGATACTTAAAAGAATCAAAGCTGACATTCCCCAAGAAATGATCACATCTCCAAAGGCGCGTCCATTTAACTCCGTTGGATACCAATAGGGTTGAGCCACAATTTTTAGGCTTTCCCAAAATTGACCAAATAGTGAAAAGGGATTCTTGGCGGACTGGTCGGACACAACAGGGTTTTCCGTTGCTTGTTTAGTAGTATATTGGGGCATCTAGATCCAATTGGCAGTTCTTTTACTGTTCTCTTGACAACTCGCTATCATATTTTAGCGGCAGAATTACCTCTTGTTGTCTTTTGGTAACATTTTTATCTCGAAGACGAAAGTGACCTATGATCCGGTCGTTGATGCTCTCAAAATCACCTTAAGTCATCTGCCGAAATGCTCAGGAGCGGATGGACAATCCGCAGTCTTGTGAATATTCGATTCTGACGACTAAACCGGAATTAGTCGCCACTTACCCGATCGCAGTCTCTCAGAATACTGCCAGCTATGGCGGGAAAGCTCTGAGATAACTTTAAGAACTACTTGACCCACTTTTGTTACTGTGGCACTTTAGATGCTGTTTACTGTTTACTGATCACTGAAAAACCCCCATCTCTCAATCTCCGTCATCCTCAAAATGATTAGCTAACAGGAATTTTCGACTGGTATTCAACTCTTGCCAAAGCTGGTTAATTTTCTCGTAAGCTTCCGTGGAGGTAAGCTTTCCCCCAGTGTGTAAACCAGCGATAAAAGAGACTCTCAGGGCGAATTCCTGCAAATTAGCGTTAAAAACTAAATTTTGTGGCGTGAATAAACCCCTGTAGCTGGTTTTAGGGTAGAGAAAGTTATCTTTAGAATTGAATTTTTCCATTGTGACCAACCCCCCAGTATAGGATACCTAAATTATTATATTATTTAACCTTTTGTTAACTTAAGCTTAACCTAAGAATTTAACCCTGTCCCTAGATTCTAGGAAAGTAGCTGCTGAACTTGATTAGCCGCCGCTATCCCAGAAGTTAAGGCCGTTTCTAGGGAAGAATTTCTCGATAAATCTCCCCCTTGACACCAATCACCACAGGCAACTAGAGGTAAAGGACTACTAACACTTAAACAGGGTACAGCTAAACCCTGACGGACTAAAGCATAACGCCAACGGTGAATCTGA
Organism: Microcystis sp. M049S2; assembly: GCF_020245625.1. Lineage (NCBI taxonomy): Bacteria > Bacillati > Cyanobacteriota > Cyanophyceae > Chroococcales > Microcystaceae > Microcystis > Microcystis sp. M049S2. Next base: position 3,253 of record NZ_JADBUN010000175.1, read on the forward strand.
GACCAATCCGGGAGAGGCAAAGAAGCACGAGCGAGCAAATCTAGCTTAACTGCTTCTAAATCCTCGCTATCGAGATATTTAACCGCAAAATCTCCACTACTATGCACAACAAAGACATAATCAGGGGATGATTGCCGTTTACTACTATCAAGTCCTAACCAAGCGATAGCGGTGGAGGGAGCAACTGCGGGTAAAGAAGCGCCATAACCCGCCATTACCGTTAAACAGGGATCGTAAACGATTGATCGCAATTCTGGCATAGTAGTTATATGAGAGTTTTCTAACAATAACGCTGCTTGCGGGGCGGGAATAGCTAGGACAATCACCGAAAACTCCCCCCGAATTTGACCGTTATTGTTTAAAACCCATTTTTCCTGACGATTTTCCAGACGAGTAACCAGAAAATCTCGTTCAATTTCTAAACCTTGAGCTAAAAATTTCGCCACGCTATTGATGCCAGAAGGAGCAACATAGCTAGAATCAAACCAAGAAGTAACTATATTCTCTCTCAGGAGATTATCAATTAAAGCCGCCGTTTTTTCGCCCTGAACAGTCAAAAAAGGCAAGCCATGATCCACAGCCATCTCTTGATTAGCTCGATTAACCCGTCGCGTGGCTAAACGACCACCAATGCCTCTAGACTTATCAAATAGCTTAACAGTATAACCTCGATCGCACAACTGACGAGCGCAGGTTAACCCGGCTAAACCCGCACCAATGATCCCAACCTTAATCGAAAAATTTGTCACTAGCCTTCCTAATCCTGTGAACCCTTGAGTTAATATTAGTAGTAATCAGCACTAGCGAAACTAAGTTGATTATTGGGGCTGAGGAGGACAAACCACATTGGACGAACTACGCACAGCTTTGGAGTTAGCCACCGAGGAGGAACTACAGCAAATCACTAACATCCTCTTTTGCCGTCGTTTTAACCCTCTCGATTATCTACGAGCGCCGGACGCAATCGCCGTTCAAAGTCAAGATTGGGATAGTTGGTTAGATAGCGTCGAGGATCGTTTTCGTTACTTGGCTGCCGATGGTGTGACAGTATTAAAAGGTCAAACCGAAAAAGTTAGTTATCGTCAAATTCTCGTCCGTGTCTGTCATTTCCTCAAGGTTCCCTACTCCCAAAAAATGCCGACAACGGAAATTGAAGCGGAAATCTATCTTCACCTCGTTAACAAAGCTTGGAAACGTCTCCCCCCATCGGAACAAAAATCCCTCTCGATTCAAATTCAAAAGGCGCTCGCGGATTCCCACACTCCCCAACCCTTACCCGTTCACCTACAACACAATCCCCTCGATATAGTCCTCAAAGGCAGTAGCGTCATCGCCGTTAATTCTATCCTGAAACCGATTCTGCTCAAACATATCGCCGGGCAGTTCGCTCTCCATTTTGCCCGCTATCAAGGGGCAAAGACTGCCCTAGTCCAGGGTGGGGCAATTGCTAATCAAATCGCCCTACAAACGGCTAAACAGGGCATGACTAGGGCGGCAGCCCGCTACGGAGCGGTCAGAACCGTGTTAAGTTTGGTGGGACCGGCTTTATGGGGTTGGTTTATTGCTGATCTCGGTTGGAAGGCGATCGCCACTGACTACGGCCGGATTATCCCGACTATTTTTGCCCTTGCCCAAATTCGTCTGACTCGTGAGGATTGTTGGCAACCTGCCTAGCATGAAAAAGATTTTTTGTCAAGGGTGGGAGTGGAATTTAATACTTTTTTCAGTTTTTATCGCCCTGATCCTGCCGGAGTTAGCGGGTATCGGCATTATTATCGTCTTAATTAGGGTTTTTACCGGCAATTTTCGGGCAATTATCCAGTCACGTCTCAATCAAGGTCTCGGTATCGTCACTCTTTGGTTGATGATTAGTGCCAGTCTTTCCCCAACTCCGGGGGATGCTTGGATTGGTTTAGGAAATTTTCTGCCTTTTTTCTTCTTTTTTAGCAATATTCGGCAATTAATTAAAAAACCCTCTCAATTGCGTCAACTAGCTTGGGTGATGGTTATTCCCTCGGTTTGGGTAGTGGTGATGGGATGGGGACAGATTTTTCTCGGTTGGCAAAAACCGGAAGCATTAAAAGGGATTTTTACCTGGCCCTACGGGGTGGGGGGTGAACCTTTGGGGCGAATGTCTTCGGTTTTTATGTATGCTAATCTTTTGGGGGCTTATTTACTGATAACTCTGATTTTAGCCCTCGGTTTATTAATTCTAACTTGGCGGCAGTGGCACAGACAAAGAAATCGGAATTTAAATCTCAAAATCGGGTTTTTAACTTTAACCATATTTATCGATAGTGTAGGGCTATTTTTAAGCAATTCTCGCAATGCTTGGGCCTTAGCCTTTTTAGGGTGCCTAATTTTCGCCCTTTATCTGGGTTGGAATGCCTTAGTCGCCGGTTTTGTCCTCTTGGGGGGGGTGATTTCCCTCGCTTCTTGGGGACCAAATCCTTTAAGGGATAGTGTGCGTTTTTTGGTTCCTAAGGCGATTTGGGCGCGATTATCCGATGAAATGTTCCCCAATCGCCCTCTAGCTACTCTCAGATCAACTCAATGGCGTTTTACTCTAGAAATGACCCAAGAAAGACCCCTATTCGGTTGGGGATTACGCAGTTTCACACCTCTCTACGAAAAAAGTCAGGGATTATGGTTAGGTCATCCCCATAATTTATATTTGATGTTAATGGCAGAAACGGGAATTATCGGCTTAATTTTATTGTCTGTTTGGGTGGGTTGGATTTATGCCCAAGGGGTGCGTTTATTTATCTTTTTACGGCAACAAAAAGCCGGGGGTGAGTTGATTATCTTTACCTATCTGGTGGCCTTTGGTGCTTGCGTTTTATTTAATCTCGTCGATGTCACCCTCTCCGATGTCAAGATTAATACTATTGTTTGGCTTCTCTTGGCTGCCATTGCTGGGGTTAACCACAGAAACCAAAAACCTACCTAAAGCTTTTTAAAGTTACTCATTTCTGTAGCTAGATAACTAAAATAAGTAACTTTGGCGACCGATAGATTTTAAGAACGTTATCAGGTATGATCAAGATATGAAGCTAGTTGAACGTCATATTATCAGTCAAAACCATCCCTTATGGTCAGAAATCGATAATTATGCCTTTTTGTCAAAAAATTTGGGCTCTCTTGGATTTGGTGGGTAAAATGTATTCTAAGATACATTCCTCCTAGAGAGGGGGTGGAACGAACCACAAAGACACAAAGGACACAAAGATCGATCAATCCTATGTAAGTTAAACTTATCACACACAACCTAGAAG
>NZ_JADBUN010000176.1:0-8453 GCF_020245625.1 Microcystis sp. M049S2
AAAACGGCTTTACGATATTTGGCTGGGAACACTAAATGATATAGCAAAACACTTACATTATGGCTCTTATGGATGTATTCACTCATTTTTCTATTATACGCCGCGAGCGGCGGGGAATTAGACCCGAAGAGATTAAAAACTCACTTTTGCGGGAGATATAATAAAGAAGATATTAGCTGCCAGTCTTTTTTTCCCTATCTCACTGATAACTGATAACTGATAACTGATAACTGATAACTGATAACTGATAACTGATAACTGATAACTGATAACTGATAACTGATAACTGATAACTGATAACTGAATTAGTTTCTTACTGCTTCTGTTTCCGCTTCTTTGGGAACAACCACTGGCACTCCGCTGACTGTTTCAATTTGATAAACAACGCGACTTAATTGGGAAGGACAACAGAGAGGATCCGTATCTTTATAGCGATTAAAAACCACAATAATTCGATCGCTATTTTGTAAAACAATTCTCTGAGATGCACCATCAGTGCGCGAATCCATCGGTCGCGGGGAAAGAGTGCCAGCGAATTTACCATCGACAAAAACAAAGTCTTGATAACCCATCGGTCGGCACATTCCATCCACTCCACTCATGGCCGAAATAACGCTAGTTTTCCCATAGGTTTGCACGGCCCCGTACAGTAACCATCCTGCTTTATTAAGAGCTTGATCATTGGCAGTAATTGCCGGACGAACCTGTTCACGACACTGGTTATCGATCACGGTTTTAACGGGGGATTTGGGGATAGGGGACTTGGCTTTATTCCAATTAGTTAACGGTCGATCAAACCAAGCTCGCGGAGTTTCTTTTTCTGGGGTTTGGCTAATAACTTCTAATAGCTTCCATGTTTCTGAATTTTGATTAGTAGCTGGATTGGATACGGTTTCAACGCTAACTTTAATTTGATAGAAAAATCCCGGTTTATAATCAAATCCCTCGATACTATTAGGGAACAATCTCCAGTTTTCCTCTGGTTTCTCTCGCATCTGTAAACAGTCTTTGGTTGCGCCTTGGCCACAGGGTTGTTTCCTAGAATGGATATAAATTGTCTTTTCCGTGCGCGTGGTGGTTGGTGCGGGGGTAAAAGTGAGTATTCCTAAACCTTCGGGAGTACGATAAAATAATTGTAAATCGCCTTTAGCTGTCACTTGGAATTGTTCCACTCCTTGCAAGGCGGCCAGATATTGATTTTCTTGTTTCATCTGCGGTTCCGGACAAGCTTTTTTCGTAGTAGCGATCGCTTGGTTGATCTGAAGCGTGTCATCATTGACTTGATAGCCAGTATTATACTGGTTGCATCCGGCCGAACCACTGAGGATATTTTTCTGGAAAGCAGCAGTAATTTCCGTTTCTTTCACCAAACTTCCGGCTGTCCATCCCCTTAGTTTCCATCGAGTCCCCTCCAAAGGGGAAGTATTAGCGATCGCCGCTTTCCCCGCTAAAGCACAACTTAGGGCAATTGTCAAGAAAATTCCCGTTTTTTTGGCGTTCAAAATTGCTATTCTCCTCGTCAAAGCAACAATTCTATTATGGCGTGGGGTAATCGACTCAGTGGTTAGGATAATTTTTCAGATTTCTCTTTCTGACCATCTCGTGACGGATTAAGAGAGAACAAGTTCCCGCAAACCTTAACCCAGTCAGAAAGTCAACGTTGTCATTAATCACTTTTTGCCCTCACAGGGCCAAAAGTTGACCCCAGTTCACCTTAAGCAGTACAATAAAAACCTTGAATGACCCCTTAAACAAAAAAAACATCATGGCACAAGGACAAGGATTCGGATTCGGTCTCGGTAAGATTAAAGAACTACAAGACGCTTTCCAAAAAGCGCAACAGGTGCAACAAGGGGCCAAAGTTCTGCAAGAAGAACTGGAAACTATGGAAATTCCTGGCCAGAGTGAGAATGGCTTGGTGACAGTCTATCTCAGTGGCAACCAAGAACCCCGGGGTATTGAAATCGACCCTTCTCTCCTCTCCCAAGATCTGGAGATTGTGGCTGGGTCTATTCTAGAAGCCATGAAAGCCGCCTATGATGCCTCTACGGAAACCATGCGCAGCAAAATGGAAGAACTGACCATGGGTTTAAATATCTCCAGTATGTAATCGCTTTTGACCGCAATGGTAAGATGGAAAGTTGGACTAACAAACAAGGAGGTTCAACTTTGCTGACTTTGGGTGTCAATATCGACCATGTGGCCACAATTCGCCAAGCGCGTCGGACCGTGGAACCGGATCCCGTGGCGGCGGCAGTTTTGGCGGAAATCGGCGGTGCTGATGGCATTACCGTTCACTTGCGCGAGGATCGTCGTCATATCCAAGATCGCGATGTGCGGATTCTCCGGCAAACGGTGCGGACTCATCTGAATCTGGAAATGGCCCCGACGGAGGAAATGATCGCCATTGCTCTCGATATTAAACCCGATTATGTCACCCTTGTCCCCGAAAAGCGCGAGGAAGTGACCACGGAAGGGGGGATCGATATGCTGGGCAATTTTGACCGTTTTTGTCGGGTTGTCGAGCGCCTACAAGGAGCTAATATCCCCGTTAGTTGGTTTATTGATGCCGATTTTGCCCAAATTCAAGCGGCCGCTAATACGGGGGCAAAATTTATTGAACTCCATACCGGTCAATACGCCGAAGCACAACAGGAGAGCGATCGTCAAGCAGCATTAACAATTCTTAAAGAAGGTTGTGAATACGCTTCCTCTCTCGGTTTGCGGGTGAATGCCGGCCACGGTTTGACCTATTGGAATGTTTATGATGTCGCCTGTTTGCCCAATATGGAAGAATTGAACATTGGTCACACAATTATCAGTCGCGCAGTTTTGGTCGGGTTGGAACGGGCCGTTAGGGAAATGAAATTGGCTATGCGTGGGCAATTGTAAAAGCCATCAGCTATCAGCTAATATCCCGACTCAGGAACAATTACACTGAAAAATTAAAGGAAAGATCATGACAACTTATTATTATTTGGTAGCCAGTCAAAAGTTTTTAGAAGAAGAAGCGATCAAAAAGGAAGTTTTGAAGGAAAGAATCAGGAATTATCAAGAAAAAGGTCAAGAAATTGATTTTTGGTTAATTGCCAATCCAGCTTTTTTAGATACTCCCGCTTTTGCCGATATCAAAAAGAAAACTCCCCAACCAGCAGCGGCAATTGTTTCTCTCAATCAACAGTTTATTACTTGGCTAAAATTGCGTCTAGAATACGTTATTACCGGACAGTTTGAAGCTCCTTCCGATAGTATTCCCGAACCGTTAAAATAACTCTTTTTTGTCTGTGGTAAATAAGTGGTTATAATTAAATAGAAGATAGATTTTGGGCTCGATCCCCCCTGCCCCCCTTGATAAGGGGGGTGCCGATAGGCGGGGGGATCCCCCTTAATAAGGGGGGTATCTAACGATTTTTAACACCTACCTACTTAGCTTGCTGTAACAAGGGAAAATTGCTAGTTTTTGTCTGTGGCAAAAAATACAGACGAGGCAATCATCACCAGCTAACTTTGCCTTGCAGCTTGTTAATTTTTCTCTTACCGATTCCCGATACTCGATCCAAATCTTCTAGGGAAGTAAAGGGTTTTTGTTGCCGGGCTGCGATAATTTTTTCGGCTAATTTGCCACTGATACCGGGTAAACTATCTAGTTCTTCTTTTGTGGCGGTGTTTAAATTAATTAAGCGATCGCTTTTAATTGTTAAAGATTGGGGGCAGTTTTTCCTATCCCGTTCGATCCGATTTTTAATAGTTTCCGGCAGTCCTAATTTAGCGGTACGGTAAAGATATTGAAATTCTCGATCGAAATGAGCGGCAACGGTGGGATTATTGATAATAACTAAAGCTTCATCGTTTCGATGGTTAGCGGCTCTTGACCAATTATGAGAACCAGTAATCACAATTTTATCATCGATTAAACCGAATTTATGGTGTAATTTATCTCCCGCAGCTAGATCGGGAACTCCTAGGGTATTAATTGGGTTTTGCCAAGGCTGATTATCTGGTTCATAACGACATTTATTACTGAGAGCAACTCCTAATAAATCTAATCCTTCGCTATAGTATCGGAAGGCAAAACTAGGATCAATTAAAGCTTTAATTTCTATCCCTTGTTGATGTCGTTGGGCGAGAATATTAGCTAGAGGCTGTTCCGTAAAGACAAATAGGGCTAAGTCCACGGATTTTTTAGCTTTATTTAAAGTTTCACCGATCAGACCATTGCTAGTAATTGCCCAGGGATAAGTGGTAGAATCGGGGGAAAATTTTACCGTCAGACTACTATTACCGATAGGGATTGTTTGCGGTTTTCTGTGGGGTTTATCTAAGCCAAATTTAGGCTGATCTTCCCTTCCCCACATCAGATTAAATTCTCTTTGAAAAACTCTAGCTAGTGGGGGGTTAGTAATCACTAATAAGTGATTGGCATTCCCGACAGTTTCGGGATTAGAAAAGTCTCCATGAATATCACTTAAGGTGTAGTTAGCTGAACTGATTAAAGTAGTGTAATTATCAATAACCATGAATTTATGGTGCATTAAACCACTACCTTTTGAGCGATCATCGCTATCATCAATTAGGGGAATGCCAGCTTTTTTGAGGATAGTAATTGCATCTCTTTGGGCGATTTCCTCTGGAGTTAATTTACCATCGCGATTTATGTCAACTAAGTCAAAAAGGTTTTGATAACGTTCCTGTTCTCGATCGCTTGATTTTTCTTGGTTTTTGGCTAAACTATTAATAGGTTTATTGTAAATATTTTCGAGGATAACCCTAACTTTAATTCCCTGTTGCTGACGCTCCACTAAAGCTTGAGCGATGGCGGGTAAACGTAACTCTTGCACTGCTAGATCGATCGAACTTTTGGCCGAGTTGATATTATCAATAATAACCTGTTCTAAATTATCCCCCGGGCGATTAATTTGGCGATAGGGATCGGTATAATTTGACCCCTGGGCCTGATTATAATTAAAATAGACTTGAATATATTGATCTTGGGGCAAGGGTTGCGGACGATTTTGGATAGCATTCAAAGAATGACAGCCACCCAAAAGAAAAACTGTCCCTAACAAAAATCCTAACTGTCCCATAGTCCGAATTTTTTTTAATCTCCATTTATCTATTGCCATTTTTGCCCACATAATTATCATTCCCCTAGGATTCAGGAGTGAGGAGGTAATTTTTACCTAAGCAGGTTCTCGGAAATCGGTATGTACTAAATTGATTATAATCAATCATGATTCTAGATTCAAGACTAGGGCCTTGTCCTTGATTGCTTAAATTACTGAGCAAAGATGTGACATCTAGTTAGGGAATTTTGTTATCATGTGGGGAATAATAGCACTGTTCTTCTAGATCTGGGTTTTACCATGACTGAACTTTTACCCCAATGCAGTAATCTGGCTGGTAATGTTAACAGTATAATTGAACTATTAAAAAGCGAATCCTCTTTCCGCAATCAACAGGATACCAGCAAGATAGAAATTGCCCTACAAAAAGCCATTTCTCCCAAATTTGAAATCGTTTTCGCCGGTGCTTTTAGTGCCGGGAAATCAATGTTAATCAATGCACTTTTAGAGCGAGAATTGCTGTATAGTGCCGAAGGACACGCAACGGGTACAGAATGTTATATTGAGTACGCAGAAGCTGATGAGGAAAGAGTGGTTTTAACCTTTCTCAGCGAAGCAGAAATTCGTACTTTAGTCGATACCGTCTGTCAAAATCTGCAATTAACTAATCCCAGTAACATTAATTCTCCAGAATACTGTAGTCAGTTAAACCAATACTGTCAAAAAATTATCGAACAGGAAGGGGGAGAAGGCAAGTCCGAGCGAGCTAAACAAGCTCAGGGTTTAAAATTATTAATTGAAGGATTTACTCAAAATCGTGAGCGGATCCATACGCTGCATAATGCCACCTATTCCATGGAACAATTTCACTTTTCTAATTTAGCAGAAGCAGCCAGTTTTGCCCGTCGTGGTAGCAATAGTGCCGTCTTAAAACGTCTAGAATATTACTGTCATCATCCTCTCCTTAAAGATGGTAACGTTTTGGTAGATTTGCCCGGTATTGATGCCCCAGTCAAAAAAGATGCCGCTTTAGCCTATCGTAAAATAGAGCATCCTGATACTTCGGCAGTGGTTTGTGTTTTAAAGGCTGCTTCTGCGGGAGAATTAGCCACAGAAGAAACGGAATTACTTGAAAAAATTCGCTCTAATGCCAGTATTCGTGATCGAGTTTTTTATGTTTTTAACCGCATCGATGAAACCTGGTACTCAGCCCAACTAAAACAGCGTTTAGAAAACCTAATTCAAACGCAATTTCGTGATACTTCCCGCATTTACAAAACCAGCGGACTTTTAGGGTTTTATGGGTATCAGGTGAAAAATCAAACCAATATTAATCAGCGTTATGGTTTAGATTCTATCTTTGCCGAAAGTGTCAAAAATTTAGGAGGACAAGAAGAAACACCACAATTTGTCAGCGAGTTTAATAACTATTGTGCTAACTCAGGTAAATTACTGGCAACTCCCTTTAAAGTTTCCATCCACGGTTATGAAACCCCTAATAAAAATTACTTCCGAGTTTTAAGCGAGTGGGGAACTCCTTTACTAGAGCAGTTAATTGCTGATAGCGGTATCGAAGAATTTCGCACGGCAATTACTCGTTATCTCACCGAAGAAAAACGTCCGCAATTGTTTGCAACTTTAGCCGATGATTTACAATCTCTCTGCATTACTCTCAAAAATTATTATCAAGGGATTTATCGTGATTTAGAAAGTCAACCACGAGAAATTGAGGCGATGAAAGCTCTGGAGTTAAATCACCTCAATCAAGAGTTAAAGGAAGTGGGAGAGAAATTAACTAAACATATAGATGGTTATGTCAATGCTATCGTGGTTAATAGCGATGAAAACTTCGAGGAAGACTTTAAGAAACTGAAAGCAAGAATGGTATCAAGATTGGATGAGTTATTAAATACTTTTTCTGTCAGAAATGCTTACTCACAAGCGACTTTAAACCATCCTCGCAATGCTACAGCACCTTTATTAGCAGTATTGGTAGAAGCTTTTTATTATCTGTCTAACCAGCTAGAAGATGTGTTAATTGAGGAGTCAACCAGTTTAATTACTCGCTTTTGTCAGCGTCTTTTAGATGCGGTAAGGCAAGGTGATTATTATCGACAAATCTATCGTTTATTGGGTAACGATAGTGACATAGAAAATCAGCTAAAACAGCTAGAAGATCAGTTAATTAATGTCTTGATTTCCGAAGCGAGAACAGAGTGCGATCGCTATGTAAGAGAAAATCACAATTTTTACAACGAAGGCACTTTTTCTATCTTTCAATTTCGGCAAACTGTCCAACAAACTGCCCAAGGTTATGACTGTGAAAGTATTCTTGATGCCGAACCTGCTATCCGTCAATTACTTAAGTTAGATTTTGAGCCAAAAGTATCAGCAACAATTCAGAAAAACTTCCGTCAAACTATTAATAATACTCTAAAAAATCAATTGATACCAATGGCAAAAAAACAAGCCGATACTATTCTACAACAGTTCAATCAAGCTCGCTCTTATCTAGAACAAACTTTAGAACAGGAAGCGGCGGAAAAAATTGCTAATAATGTTCACAAACAGAAAGAAATTAACCAAAAAATTGAGGATTATAACCAAGCGATTAACTCTCTCAATACTTGTTTAACTGCTATGGGTTTACAGAAAAATCATTTGCCTGTAATTGGTGAACAAGAATTAGAGATTGTCCTAGAAGTTGTTAATTACTCCAGCGGGGGATAAGCGATCAAAGTCTTGTTATTCTTATCGAAAATTTGGGTTAAAACCCCGTCGTTTTACGACGGCTTTTGGCTTTTGGGAGCATCTCACTTTTGTAACCCCTAAATCAGGTTTTTATGTCAAGCTATTTTGAAAGCCTTGCTAGAAAACAGTTTTAGAAATAAGTATAATTACTTACTTCCATAAATGAGATGCTCCCCGGCTTTTCTTGATCTTTAATAGAGCATCTGAGAACTTCCAGTGATGCACCTCTCAGTTATCAGTTATCAGTTATCAGTTATCAGTTATCAGATGTGAGTTTTTAAGTGTGCAGTATTAAATAGAATTTTCCTACTGTCTTTTTACTGTTTACTGATCACTGATTATAGAGTGTCTTTCTTTTCGTATATGACTTGACATTATTGATAGACCTAGTTAAAATAGGGTACAGACACACACATTTTAACTCAATGAAAGCAAGGTATCAATACCGCCTTTACCCAACCAACAAACAAAAGAGGCTTTTGTCTCAGTTGTTCGGGCGTGTGCGTGTTGTCTGGAACGATACTTTAGCTTACTGTCAAGAACTGTATCGACAAGGAGAGAAAAAGCCGAAATATACAGAGTTGTCTAGAAGACTAACTCAGATAAAAAAAACAGAAAAAAAACAGTGGTTGACTGAAG
>NZ_JADBUN010000177.1:0-6334 GCF_020245625.1 Microcystis sp. M049S2
GCAAAATTAATTACACATATCTAACCCCCTCTTGCCTTTTGCCTCTTGCATGAGTGCCTATCTTTACTAGGAAATTAATTTTGCACGACTACTTATTATACGCCGCGAGCGGCGGGGAATTAGACCCGAAGAGATTAAAAAGACGAGGCTATGGCTTTAGAAACTTTCGGAATTTTTGGGGTAGAAGTATGTTATCTTGGCATCTTGTCTGTTGATTTAGCATAAATAGTAACGAAGAGCCATCTTATAATTCATTTGAGAATTACCGATGGGATGACCTGCTGTCTTGATTATAGCGTTTTTCAGTCTGCTGAGGTACAAAAGTTATGGGTTTTAGGCAAAAGGCAAGAGGCAAAAGGCAAAGGGGAAGAAAAACAGGTGTACCTCACTAGCTTAGGAAACGCTATATATTAGACTTTATAGCCGCTCTTGTCGGTTGGATTGACCTAAGGAAACCCAGTACACATTAGATAGGGTTTGCCGAAAAAGCTTTTCGTGGGGTTAGGAGTCAGTCCCGATGAAAAAATTTTCACCCCCACAGATGAAAGAGGTTTCTTTCCCTACACCCTCTTTCAAGTCAGTCTTCAGTATCCAGTATTCAGTGATCAGATGCGGGTTTTTCAGTTCACTGTTCACAGCGAAAAACTCCCCACTTCCCCACTTCCCCAATCCTCTATACCTTTTAAACAGGATTTAGTATTAGCCTGTATCAGCATTTCTGATTCTATAGTTAAGTTTGGCTAATAACAACTTATTTTTAGTCGCTTGTCAAGCCCCTATTATAATTTTTAATCTTTGATCCTTAGTCCGATTTAACATTGATATTAAAAATCTAGTTTTTTGTAGCGAAGAAAACAGTTTTATTAACCATTATCTGCATACATAGAGGGAAATCGAGGAAGGCTGATAATCCCTGAAAGCCTTGTCAATACTAGCATTATTCCCCCTCGAAATTTCACTAATTCCCTAAGTTTTCCTAATCTTGCCCCCCTCTAGGAGACAAAAAATTAAAAACTTTTCATCGTAACTTAGTTTTTAGCGCAAGTCAACCCTTTATTTAAATTTTTGATTCTCTTGCCCGATAACGATATAAATTCTTGTAATGACCAACCAATTTTCCGTGATAGGGTTGAACAGAACGCAACCAAGTTAGCTTTGCAAGCAAAAAGGAATGTTAGCAAATTCCTTCAGCTTTGCATTGGGAACTTGCTAACGCACAATAAGAAAGTCTATGAATAAACAACTGATCAACAAACTACAAGCTGTAACTGCCCTTACCGTAGTGGGGACTACAGCCTCGATAATTTGTTCCCAGACAGCAGGACACAGCAACAGCCTGACGGATATTAGCGTAGGTCGTCAAACTGTTATCGAGTCAACTACTCAAACCGTTCTGTCCGCTTTTTCTAATAGTCGAACATTCGATTCAGATATTAAAGTATCACGTTCGGTTCAAGATAATGCTAACGAAATTCTAAAAACTTTGGAGTCCCTAGTGGACAAAGAAAATACCGTCCCAGCAAGCGTTACACCCCGAACCCAAGAGGCCATTCCTTCGACGATACAACCCCAATCACAACCCAATCAAGTCAAGCCGGTTCCGGCCAGCAATCCTGCCTCAGTGACAACGCCGGAGAAGCCAAAAACAACCCAAGGGACAAAAACCAGCAGTCGCCCCCGTAAACGGGGAATGGCCTCTTGGTATGGTCCCGGTTTCCATGGTCGTCGCACTGCTAGTGGTGAGACTTTTAACTCTGGTGGTTTAACTGCCGCTCATCGCTATCTGCCTTTCGGTACTAGGGTTAGGGTAACTAATCTGCGTAATGGGCGATCGGTGGTGGTGCGAATTAACGATCGCGGTCCGTTTAGCGGTGGTCGCGTCATCGATCTTTCCAGAGGTGCGGCAGCGATTATCGGTGTCTTCCAATCGGGAGTTGCCCCAGTGGTCTTGGAAGTTTTAGGCAGATAATCAGTTATCAGTTATCAGTAAACAGTTATCAGTAAACAGTAAGCAGTGAAAAGACAGCACTGTTAATGCTACTCAATACCCCTCACTCAATAATGCGTCTTGGAAAATTCAGTACAAATGATCGGGATTCCTCCTTATCCCTGACTTGAAAGAGGGTGTAGGGTGTGGGGTGTGGGGTGTAGGGAAGGAAACCTCTTTCATCTGTGGGGGTGAAAATTTTTTCATCGGGACTGACTAAAAACTCACATCTGATCAGTGATCAGTGATAACTGGTAACTGGTAACTGATAACTGGTAACTGATAACTGATAACTGATAACTGATAACTGATAACTGATAACTGCTATAGTGATCCTATTGGGATTTGACGGGGTTTATGTTAGAAATTAACGATTTATCGGTTAATTATGGCGGAATAAAGGCATTACAGCAGGTTAGTTTAAGGGTAGAAACGGGGGAAATTGTCACCCTGATTGGAGCGAACGGAGCAGGAAAAACGACGACTCTAAAGACGATATCTCGGATTTTAACGGCAAAGACGGGGCGAATCATTTATCAGGGTCAAGATATTACCCATTTACCACCCCATGAAATCGTTAAGCGGGGAATCGCCCATAGTCCGGAAGGGAGAAGAATCTTAGCGCGTCAAACAGTCTTGACAAATTTGCAGTTAGGTGCTTATACGAGAAGCGATCGCCTAGGAGTAAAAAGCGATATCGAAGAGCAGTGGCAACTTTTTCCCCGACTATCGGAGCGCCGAGAGCAGTTAGCGGGAACCCTAAGCGGTGGGGAACAACAGATGCTGGCGATCGCCAGAGCTTTAATGAGTCGTCCCAAGTTATTGTTACTAGACGAACCCAGTTTAGGACTAGCGCCGCAGATAGTGCGAGAAATATTCAGTATTATCCGTAAATTAAACGAATCGGGAGTAACTATCCTGTTAGTGGAACAAAACGCCAATTTAGCCCTAGAAACTGCCAATCGCGGCTATGTTTTGGAAGCGGGACGCTTGACTATTGCGGGAGAAGCCGGGGATTTACTCAGGGATGAGCGGGTCAAACAGGCCTATTTGGGTTAATCGATGATGATGCGGCAACTATAGATAAAATCCTATGGTAAAGGTAGGAGAAAAAATATTCACAAAATTTTACAAAGTCGCATAAAATGAACACATAACGAAATAGGTATTTTTTCTTACTGCCATGCTAACGGCTAACTTCCCCTGGCTCACTGCCATCATTTTGCTCCCCTTGCTTGCCTCCTTCCTAATCCCTGTAATCCCCGACAAGGAAGGAAAAACCGTTCGTTGGTTCGCTCTTGGAGTCGGACTAGCAGACTTTATATTAATGTGTTACGTCTTTTTACAAAAATATGATTTAAGCAACCCCAACCTACAATTAGTAGAAAAAATCGATTGGGTTCCCCAAATTGGTTTAAGTTGGGCGGTGTCGGTGGATGGTATCTCGGCACCGTTAGTTTTATTAGCAGGATTGGTGACAACCCTTTCTATCTTGGCCGCGTGGCAAGTGGACCGCAAACCCCGTTTATTCTACTTCCTGATGCTGTTGCTCTACGCCGCTCAGATTGGTGTTTTCGTCGCCCAAGATTTATTATTATTCTTCTTAATGTGGGAAATCGAGTTAATTCCCGTTTATCTACTCGTTTCCATCTGGGGTGGCCAAAAACGTCGTTATGCCGCCACTAAATTCCTACTCTACACCGCCGCCGCTTCTATCTTCATCCTCGTTGCTGGTCTAGCCATGGCTCTTTACGGTGGTGGTACGATGACCTTTGACATGGCGGAATTAGGATTTAAAGATTATCCCCTCGCTTTAGAATTAGTCCTTTACGCTGGTTTATTAATCGCTTTCGGGGTCAAACTCGCCATCTTCCCCCTCCATACTTGGCTCCCCGATGCTCACGGTGAAGCTTCTGCACCTGTATCGATGATTCTCGCTGGTGTTCTCCTCAAAATGGGTGGTTATGGTTTAATCCGTCTTAATATGGGGCTTCTACCCGATGCACATATCTACTTTGCTCCGATTCTAGCGATTCTCGGTGTCGTTAATATTATCTACGGTGCTTTCGCTTCCTTCGGTCAACAAAACATGAAACGCCGTCTCGCTTATTCCTCGGTTTCACACATGGGATTCGTCCTTTTAGGGATTGCTTCCTTTACCGATGTGGGTATTAGCGGCGCTATGTTACAAATGCTCTCCCATGGTTTAATTGCCGCCGTCTTATTCTTCCTTGCTGGTGTCACCTACGACCGCACCCATACCTTAGCTTTAAACGAGATGGGTGGGATTGCTCAAGCGATGCCGAAAGTCTTCGCTCTCTTTACTGCTGGCGCCATGGCTTCCCTAGCGTTACCCGGAATGAGCGGTTTTGCCAGTGAAATTACTGTATTTATCGGTGTCACTAGCAGTGACGTTTATAGCCAAACCTTCCGGGTTGTGACTGTTTTCCTCGCTTCCGTTGGTTTAATCCTCACCCCGATTTATCTACTCTCCATGCTTCGTCAAGTTTTCTACGGAGATGGTTCTTCCTGCGATATTACTAACATTACCCCCAACAAAAGCAACGAACAAGCAGTTTGTTTTGGTACTAGCTGTGTCCTTCCTGACGAATCAGAATATATTGACGCTAAACCCAGAGAAATCTTTATCGCTGTCTCTTTCCTCGCTTTGATTGTCGCTATCGGTTTTTATCCCCAACTGGCTACCCGTATCTACGATGTGAAAACGGTGGCAGTTAACTCGGAAGTGCGTCAAGCTTACACAGAAATCGCCGCTACTCGTCAAAATATCTACGCTGAAACTCAACCCGACGTAAGCGCCAAAGTTGCCAGTATATTCCAATAAATTGGCAAGTCCAAAGTGAATAGGTTATCAGGAGTGGAAATTCTGCTCCTGATTTTTTTTGGCGAGGAGAAAGATGCGAGCATTTATACTAAAATCTAAGGTAGCCGGTTTAATATCGTCTCTGGGATCAAAACGGAAGCTTAGAATAGAGAAATATGTGGACTTTTATTGATTTATTTGCCGGTATAGGAGGATTTAGAATCGCCCTAGAAAATCTCGGTTGTCAATGCGTTTTTTCTTCGGAAATCGATCCTCACTCCCAAAAGGTTTACTTGGCTAACTATGGTCATTTACCCGATAATCAAGACATCAGAAAATTAGAGGCAAAAACTGTACCCGATCATGATATACTCTGTGGCGGGTTTCCCTGTCAAGCCTTTAGTATCGCCGGCAGAAAACACGGTTTTGAAGATGCACGCGGAACCTTATTTTTTGAAGTTGCCCGGATCTTACACGAAAAGAAACCGAAAGCTTTTATCTTAGAAAATGTCCAGGGTTTAGTTCACCATGATCGAGGTAAAACTTTAAAAACTATTTTAGATATACTAGAAAAGGATTTGCATTATTTTGTCCCTAGTCCCCAGATTTTAAATGCCAGATATTTTGGGGTTCCTCAAAACCGTCCCCGAATTTTTATCGTCGGTTTTCGAGAGGATTTGAATATTTACCATTTTTCCTATCCTCAACCAACCCATCAAGAAACTTGTCTCAAAGATATCCTAGAAGAAAAGGAAGTCAGCGTTAAATATTATCTCTCTAATCAGTATTTAGAAACTTTGTTTAAACACAAAGCTAGACACCAACATAAAGGTAATGGTTTCGGTTATGAGATTATTTCTCCCGATGGTATCGCTAATGCTATTGTGGTGGGAGGTATGGGAAAAGAAAGAAATTTAGTTATCGATCAAAGACTGACTAATTTTACTCCCGTTACTCGCATTAAGGGAGAAGTAAATAAATTATTTGTCCGCAGAATGACCCCCAGAGAATGGGCAAGATTACAGGGATTTCCCGATAGTTTTCAGATTGTTGTCAGCGATGTCCAAGCTTATAAACAGTTCGGCAATTCTGTGGCCATTCCCGTGGTAAAAGCGGTGGCAAAAGAGGTGATTAAAGCTTTAGATTTATCCAGAGATTCTCAAGAAAATATCAGGGTTAAAGACCTACAGGGGAGACAATTAGAGTTATTGTCAATCTGAGGAACAATAGCGATTTTTTTCTAGGGTTTTGCGTATATTAATAATAGTTATTATTCCCTCGATAAGTAGCTGGTTATAATTAAATTAAAAATGGATTTTAGGTTCGATCCCCCCTGCCCCCCTTGATAAGGGGGGTGCCGATAGGCGGGGGGATCCCCCCTTAATCCCCCCTTAATAAGCTATCCCTTATAGGGATCTTTCTTAACAATTTTTGCAGTAAGCACTCCAACCCTTATCCTGACTTGATTTCAGTTTTTTCTTTGTCAGTAAGGGTGTCAACAAGGAATATTACAAATTGTTAAC
>NZ_JADBUN010000178.1:0-8398 GCF_020245625.1 Microcystis sp. M049S2
GGCAAACCCTTTATTCCCTGGTCAATGACATCAGGAATTACTTTTCTAATGATGTTAAATGCCCCATTGACATCGGCATTTAACAACTGATTTGTTCCCATTTTATAAAGTCCCCTAGCTAACCTTTTTCCCTTAAATAATGGTTTTTCTTCACCATATTTAGGTAACTCATCCCTATCTAAAGCACTGGATTGTGAGGTATAGGATTCTTCAGTTATTATGACTTTTATTCCTTTTAATTGAGCTTTGTAGGTTAACATTTCTATTAATCTATAATGGGGAATATTAACAAATTGTTGATTATTCCTTTTTCCTAGATTAAGAGATTGTTTCATCCGCTCATTATGCCCAATTATTAACGTCCCTATTTGATGAATAGTACACCAATCTATTACTCTTTTACTGGCTGTGTGTAGATAATTTTCTACTCGACAGTTTCGTTTATGGGTTAGGAATAGCAATCTCTTAGATGAGGGTTGATTATTTCTGGTTTTCAGTTGAGATTGTAAGCGGGAACGTTGTTTGTTGTAGAAGGTGTTAATTGCTTTTAACGGTCTGCCATTTACCAAAAGAGGTGCTACACCTGTTTGATTTGTAGTTACAGCCATTAAGTTATTAACTCCTAAATCTATCCCAGCTATCTCTTGTTTATCTGTGGTTTCCGACCGTCTTTCATAGACTATTTCAATGACATAACAGCTACTTTTGGGGACAATTCTCACCTCAATTATTTCTCTTCGGGAAGTCGGAATCTTTAAGTCGCTCATAGACAAGTGACAAATTCCTTCTTTTAAAGGTTTTTTATAAATTGATTCCTGAGAATATATTAGCAGGTTTCTTCCTTTGGTTTTGTCCTTATACTTAATAATTTTAGGTTTTCCTAAAAATTTTTCAGGGTGTTTTTTCCAAGCTTTAAAAGCGGCAAAATAACTAACCCAAGCTTGCTCCAATCTTCTGATTATCTGCTTGCTCACTTTCGTGGGTAAAGCTAAATAATCTGAGGTTTTAGATACCAGATGATAGAGTTGATTAAAACTCAGTTTTTGGGAGTTTTCAAAGAAATATTGGCGATAATGGTAGTTAGCTAGATTGAACAAATTTTTTGACAAAAAGGCATAATGGTCTATTTCTGACCATAAGGGATGGTTTTGACTGATAATATGACGTTCAACTAGCTTCATATCTTCATTATACCTGATAACCTTCTTAAAATCTATCGGTGGCAAAAGTTACGGCTCTTCTGGTTTCTGTGTGGAAACGAGGTCTATACTGATAGTTTCTTCGACAAAATAGTCCTAAAAGTGTTGCCCGATAAGCATTTCACGATTCTATAAGCAAAAATTATCACACAAAGTCGAGAAGAGCCAAGTTACTTATTTTAGCTATCTAGCTACAGAAATGAGTAACTTTAAAAAGCTTTAGGTAGGTTTTTGGTTTCTGTGGTTAACCCAGTAACTTCTCGATCAGTTCGGGGAGAAAGAACTCGATCGAGATGCAGCTAAAATCTGGGTTCGGGAATCAAAAAGGGAAAAGTGCCGGACCCGGGAGCTTCTGTTTTACACTAGAATTTGGCCGCCTGAATCTAGATCTATGCCCACTCTGACCCTCAATTTTCCCCTAACTGCCGTTGTCGGCCAAGAAGCGATTAAATTAGCCCTACTCTTAGCCGCCGTGGATCCCGCCCTGGGGGGTGTGGTGATTGCCGGTCGTCGGGGAACCGCCAAATCAGTCATGGCGCGAGCGATACATTCCTTACTGCCACCGATCGAAATTATTGCAGGTAATGTCTTTAATTGTGATCCCAACAATGCCGACGAATGGGACGATCGCACTAAAGAAGAATATAGCAGTGGAGAGGTCGCCACGGAAGTTATCCGGGCCCCTTTCGTGCAGATTCCCCTAGGAGTCACCGAGGATCGTTTATTGGGTTCCGTCGATGTGGAAGAATCGGTGAAACAGGGGGAACCAGTCTTTCAACCCGGTTTATTAGCCAGCGCCCATCGGGGAATTCTCTACATCGATGAAATTAATCTACTTGATGACCAAATTGCTAACCAATTACTCACAGTTTTAAGCGAAGGACGTAACCAAATCGAACGGGAAGGCATCAGTTTTCAACATCCCTGTAAACCGATCCTGATCGCTACTTATAACCCAGAAGAAGGGGATTTACGAACCCATTTATTAGATAGAATTGCCATTGCGCTTTCCGCCGATGGTGTCCTCAGTTTAGACCAACGAGTCACCGCCGTCAATCAGGCGATCGAGTATGCTGTTTCTCCCACCGCTTTTATCGCCCAATATGCCCAAGAAATTGATGATCTAAAAACCGAAATTATCCTGGCGAGGGAATGGTTAAAAGAGGTAAAAATTAAACCCGAACAAATTAGTTATCTAGTGGAAGAAGCGGTTCGCGGTAGGGTAGAAGGTCATCGTGCCGAGATTTTTGCCGTGAGAGTAGCCAAGGCCGCCGCCGCTTTAGAAGGTCGGGATTTAGTCAGTGCCGATGACTTAAAAAGAGCCGTCGAATTAGTTATTGTACCTCGATCGCTGATTACGCCGCCACCTCCGGAACAGGAACAACAGCCACCGCCACCACCGCCACCACCGGAACCGCCCCAAGACGAAAACCAGCAGGAACAGGAAGAAAAAGAGGAGGAGAAAGAGGAGGAAAAAGAACCGGAACAGCCCGATAATTTGCCGGAAGAATTTGTTTTTGACCCAGAAGGGGTTTTACTGGATCCTAGTGTGCTGTATTTTGCCCAGATGGCCCAGCGTCAGGGGAAATCGGGGGCGCGTAACCTGATTTTCTCGGAAGATAGGGGACGTTATATTAAGCCGATGTTACCCCGGGGCAAGGTAAAAAGAGTCGCCGTCGATGCCACTCTCCGGGCGGCCGCGCCCTATCAAAAAGCCCGTCGCTTGAGGAATCCCGAACGTCATGTGATTATAGAAGAAGGGGATCTGCGCTCAAAACGGCTGGCCCGCAAGGCCGGTTCTTTAATTGTCTTTGTCGTCGATGCCTCCGGTTCCATGGCCCTGAATCGGATGCAGTCGGCCAAAGGTGCGGTTATGCGTCTGTTAACG
Source organism: Microcystis sp. M049S2 (assembly GCF_020245625.1). NCBI lineage: Bacteria > Bacillati > Cyanobacteriota > Cyanophyceae > Chroococcales > Microcystaceae > Microcystis > Microcystis sp. M049S2. The sequence goes on from NZ_JADBUN010000178.1 coordinate 3,088, forward strand.
GAAGCTTACGAAAATCGCGACCAGATTGCCCTGATTCCTTTCCGGGGTGAGCGAGCAGATGTACTATTGCCACCGACCAAATCGATTACCCTAGCGAAAAAACGTCTAGAAACCCTGCCCTGTGGTGGCGGTTCCCCTTTGGCCCACGGTTTAACCCAAGCGGTTCATGTGGGGATGAATGCCCGTTTATCGGGTGATATCGGTCAAGTGGTGATTGTGGCGATTACCGACGGGAGAAGTAATATTCCTTTGGCGAAATCTTTAGGCGAACCGATTCCGGAGGGGGAAAAACCCGATATTAAGGCAGAACTGCTCGATATTGCCGCTAAAATTCGCTCTTTAGGCATTAAACTGCTGGTTATCGATACGGAGAAAAAATTCGTCTCCACTGGTTTTGCCAAAGAATTAGCCCTAAAAGCCGGGGGTAAATATTATCATCTACCCCGGGCCACGGAACAAGCGATCGCATCTATGGCGCGAGGGGCAATTGCGGGACTGTAGCTAGGGTTTGCCAAAAAAGGGTTTCCTGGGGGCAGGGTGTGGGGTGTGGGGTGTGGGGTGTAGGGTGTGGGGTGTAGGGAAGGAAACCTCTTTCATCTGTGGGGGTGAAAATTTTTTCATCGGGACTGCCTCCTGCCTTCGTTATTGACTCGAATTTTGCTGATTTTCTGTTTTTTTTCGGTCTGGTGTGACAGCATCTAGAAAAACTTAACAATAATCAGCAATAAGCGAGAGATATACTACAAACAAACATTAGTAAGTTTTAATTAAGATAACTATGAGCTTTCGATTTGGCAAAATCTTGATAGCAGGGGTATTAGCGGTACTTTTGCTAGTAACTTCCTGTGCTAAAGCTCCCTCACAATTTGACCAAGCGCAACAAGAAAGTACCGCTCGCGGGGCGGCGGCAGTGGTGAAAGAATCCACCTCTGGCGGCAGTTTTAATCGGTTTTTCCCGCCTTCTGGGGGAGGATACGAGCGCGTCTATACCCAGGAGAAAAAAGGCTTTGCTGAGGCAAAACTGAAGCAAGATGGCAAAGTTGTGGCTATGTTAGCCATATCTGACATTAGCAATAATCCCGCCGCGGCCAATAAATTCCAAGACAGTCAAACCACAATCAAAGGTTTTCCCTCTGTGGAACAGGGTACAACCGCCAGCGCCGTTTTAGTCAATAATCGCTATCAAGTCAAGGTTTTATCGCGGGAGCCAGATTTTACTGCCAGCGATCGCCAAGATTGGTTAGCTAAGTTCGATTTAGATGGTCTAGCAAAATTAAAGTAAGGAGACATCCGTGAGTAAGCCAATTTTTCAACTGGTGGACGAATTACCGACGAATAATCTCACCGTCAAAGTCCTTAAAACCCTTGATTATGTGGTGCCGGGAGAGTGGGATAACCTAGTCGGGTTTAAAAATACGATTATCAAAGTCACCGGCGAAACCGACGAAAGCATGATTCAACAGATTGGCGATCGCGCCGTTTGGTTGTTTAATGATAAATCCCAGGGCTATCAACGGGCGCTCTGGCTCTACCAAACCATCGACAGCGCCGATAATGCCCTAGCCACCGCCTCTCTTGCTAATGCCGTCGGTGGTAAAATTCCCCTCATGGGCGGTTTAATCGAAAGATTAACCCCTGCTCCCGAAAAAGCGCAAACCATCGATCTAACCCTGAAATTAGTGACCGAATTAGTCGCTTTTTGTCAAATTAATGGCATTCCGGGGGATAGTATCGGGGATTTCGTCGCTTCCCTAGGAGATTATAGCGGCGAATCCTTGATGCGGATGGCGGCATTAGTTTGTTTGGATGGTTTAATCCCTCTGGGGGGCAGTTTTATCCGCAAAGTGGAATCGAGCCTGAGCATTCTCAGGCCGGAAGAATTAGAATCTAACTCCACTTTCGGCAGTATTAAAGAATTGATTCCGGGGGGAAATACTGCCAGAAAATTAGACTTTATCGGTCAAAGTTTCGACTCCACTAAAGGTTGGATGAGTGGTTTTGTCAGCGAGCGCAGTTTGAGCCAGCAGGGATTATTGAGCAAAATCCAGGGATTTATCGACTTTTCTGCCGATAAATTGGTATATGTCGGGGCATTCCTCGATATGACCACCAATTACTATGAACATACCGGCATTCAAACCCTGGCTCGTCGTTTAATCGAAAGAGCCGTGGCGGAAATTTAACTGGAAGACTCTGATAACAACCGAAGAAAAAGCCCTAGAGAAACGGGAGGAGTTGACTGAAGCTGCTGAGACTCTATCTCACCAGAAATGCTCCTCTTTTCTCCTCAGGATGTAGGTGTTTACTTCAGCTATCAAAAAGCAGCGAGTGAAATGCCCGCACAACCCGGAGCGATCGAACAAGCCCGATAAATTTTCCTGTCCCCAACCTGATATGATCGGGATTGCCAGGCTTACGATTAAGACCAATGCAAAATTTTCCTATCTCCAAATCTCCATGATTTAGGGCTTTTTTCCTTGGGAATTTGTCGTTAAGGACAGCAGCACCAGTTTATTTTTTATCTTTAGCCCCGCATATCTAACCGCTCATGTCTATTGAAGAAGCCTTGAAACTCCTAAAAGAATATGGATGTATTCAACTAAAAATTGCCCAATCCCCCGAAGAAGAAGAAGCTCTAAGACAGGCAATTTTATTAGTTAACCAAGGTTCGGAATCAATTAATTTAGGTATCTGTGCCGATAACAGTGAAGAGGGGTTTAAAGCCCTGAAAAGTTATCTACAAGCCCTAGGATACCCCCTACCTAATACTCTCCCAGAAGACCAGCCAGAACCGGGATCGGTGTATATTAAATACAATACCCAAAGACAAGCTTCCTATCTCGATTCCTATACGGGAACCTATCGCGGTGTCCTGGTTTCTTGTCAATCAGAAAATGATCAATTAGTCGGTACTTATGGTCACTTTCCCCTCGATTTATTCTCTGAAGAGGCATAGTTTTGGGGTTATTGAAGCGATTAACAATCATCGGCACCCCCCTTATCAGGGGGGGATCAAGGGGGGATCGGCACCCCCCTTATCAAGGGGGGATAAAGGGGGGATATATTGAAACCACTTACTTAACCAGCAAAAAGCTCCCCACTCCTGTCCACTGAATTCTTAACTTTTTACCTGAAAAAAATATGTATTTGTTAATTCCAGCAGCGGGAATGGGTAAACGGATGGGCAGCGATCGCAATAAGTTACTGCTCATCCTGCACGGAAAACCGCTCCTCGCTTGGACTTTGCTGGCTGCCATGCAATCCAGGGCAATTATCTGGATTGGTATCATGGCACAACCAGAAGACTTTGAGGAGATACGAGCAATCATGACCGCCATAAATGCCGTTAAACCCGTGCAAATCATCCAAGGAGGCGAAACCAGACAAAAATCAGTTTATAATGGCTTACAAGCCCTACCAGAGGGGGCTGAGACGGTTTTAATTCACGATGGGGCGCGATGTTTAGCCACCCCCGAATTATTCGATCGCTGTGCGGCCGCTTTAGCCACTTGTCAGGGTTTCATTGCGGCGGTTCCGGTGAAAGATACGATTAAAATTGTCGATAGCAAGGGTTGGATTGAGGATACACCGGATCGATCGCGGTTGTGGGCGGCCCAAACGCCCCAGGGTTTTCAGGTAAAATTATTAAAAGAATGTCACGAACAGGGCCAAAAATTAGCTTGGGAAGTCACCGACGATGCCGCCTTATTAGAAAAATGTGGTTTTCCCGTCAAAATTGTCGTCGGTGAAGAAACTAACTTAAAAATTACTACCCCCGGAGATCTGGCAATTGCCGAATATATTTTAAGTCAACGTTTGCCATAAAAGTTTACAGTGATTGTATTAGACTAGGTAGCGGTCAACTCTAGGCGGTCTCTGATGACTTTTCCCTTTATATCAGTAATCATTCCCATCTACAATGGTGAAGATGATCTTCCCGATTTGCTCAAATGTTTGCAAAGTCAAACCTATCCCCGAGAGCAAGTGGAGTATCTTCTCGTAAATAACAATAGCAGCGATCAAACTGGGTCTATTTTAGAACAGGCAGTGATCGAGAGTAAAGGGTCAGGATTTCCGTTAGTTGTTCTTACAGAAAATCAGATTCAAAGTTCCTACGCCGCTCGTAATTTAGGCATAAAAAATGCCCGTTATGATCTGTTAGTTTTTACCGATGCCGATTGTCGTCCTTCCTATCAATGGTTAGAAGAAATAGTTAAACCCTTTGGTGATGCTGATATTGGTATCGTTGCGGGGGAAATATTAGCTTTAACTGGTAACTCCATCCTAGAAAAATATGCTGAACGTCGAGAAATTCTCTCGCAAAAATTTCTCTTAGAACACTTTTTTTCTCCCTACGGTCAAACAGCTAATCTAGCAATTAGAAAAGCCGCTTTCGAGAAAGTTGGTCTATTTCGTCCCTATTTAACTACTGGTGGTGATGCCGATATCTGTTGGCGTATTCAACAACAAACCGACTGGCAATTAACCTACGCACCAGAGGCAATTATTTACCATCGTCATCGTTCGACTATCAAGAGTTTTCGCAGTCAATTTCAACGCTACGGCCGTTCAAATCGCTATTTGCATGAACTACATGGTTGTGATTTACAAAGAAATTTTACCAGTTCCGAATTAATTTATCGTCTCGGTCGTTGGTTATTAAAAGAACTACCAAAAAATACTCTCAAGTTACTGTTTGGTAAAGCAGATTTAGTAGATTTATTGGCTACTCCCCTCGATTTAATTGGGTTTCAGTCCCGCAGTCAAGGACAAGCCACGGCTAAATTACCCGAAAAAGCTAAAGAAATCGAATGGCTTTAATTCAGTTATCAGTTATCAGTTATCAGTTATCAGTTATCAGTTATCAGTTATCAGTTATCGGTTATCAGATGTAAGTTTTCAGTTCACTGATTACTGTTTACTGATTAAGGTTTCCTCCATGGTTTCTCCCTGAGTGAAACATCCCGGAAGATCCTTAATTTCTGATACATATCCCCCGTCATCATCAGGATAAATTGTTATTGGATATTTTAACCCCAAATAAAACTCTAATGATTCAAGTTTAGTTTTATTACTTGTACTCATATTTTTACCTCTTTAAAGTTAGCAAATAGGATCAATATATTTTGAATAAACACTCAGAAAATAGGCTCTACCGAACCTGTCATGCAAAACTATCAACAACTCATGCTTGTAAAGCTTGTACAATAGGGCTTTGAGTTTTTGTTAGATTGATATTTATCAACTTTAGAGCATTGCTGGACAGAGAGGGAGCTTGGGGAATTTTCTACAGTGTAAGTTCGGAAGAACC
>NZ_JADBUN010000179.1:0-12458 GCF_020245625.1 Microcystis sp. M049S2
CATTATTCACCAACTGGCAAAAACCTGATTGTGAGGACATCTCAAAAAACAGACTGTTTTTCAGCCAGATCGCTAGATGAACTTCTTGCCAAGGCTTTCGAGGATTTTCCAAAGTCTTCATGAATAATGCAGGTTAGGGCAACAACAGAAGATCACTTGTGATCTTCCTCATCTTAGTGGCGAGGTGAAACTAAAAGTTGAATTTGCCAAACCAAAGATAATCGCTCCTTCCGATGAAAAGTTGAGTGACAGCACAATAGGTAAGATGAAACTGTATATTAATAACATCGAACAAAATGTCGATATTATCAGAACTTTCTCAAATCATACTCCTAACTTCCTAACTCGATATAAACACGAGGTTCCTTGCGATTTTCAAGGTGCTAAGCTGCAAAAAATTATCGTTACTATTACTAATAATATAGTGCGATAAATGATGATCAATTATGATCGATTAAGTACCTAAGCAAAATTAATTACACATCTAAGCCGCCGAGATCAACTTCATCATCAGGAATTGCTGGAACATTCAAGAAAACGGGTTTCTTAAAGAAACCCGTTTTCTGGTTTAAGTATCTGGATGGGCTAGAATATTCAGCGTTAATCAAGGAGGCCTCTTGATAAACTTACTAGGCGGATCCGATGGTAAAAAATTTTTTTTATGAGGGTGTAATATTGCCAAATGGAGATATTAAAACTAACTGGCAACTGACTCCTTTTATGAACCTCGTCGTCGTTACCAATTATATTTTTGGTTTCGTCCTCATCTTTTTTGGCAGTGATAGTGCGATCGCAGATTGTGTAGAGAGTTTGTCGGGTGGGCAATGCCCACCCTACATTCAAGGTAAAATAGAGCCAAGGAAGTTACTAGAGAGAGAAAGCTATTTTGCCAGCCATGAGCCAAACCCTACCTAAAACTGTTAATTTCGAGGAATTCGTCCCTTGGCTGCCTGAAAATTCTGGAGTACGTTATGAGCTACACAATGGAAATATTATTGAAATGGCACAACCCGCAGGAGAACACGAGGAAATCAAAGGATTTTTAACTGTTAAACTCAGTGGAATAATTGATAGACTAGGGCTTCCTTATTTAATTCCTAACCAAGCGATTGTCAGACCTGCTGGTAAAAATTCTGGTTATTTTCCTGATGTATTAGTGCTAAATCGAACCAAGCTCGCTCAGGAAAAATTATGGAAAAAAGAATCAATCCTTAGTGAGGGTGCATCTATCCCTCTGATCATTGAAGTGGTATCGACTAACTGGCGTGATGATTACTACTTAAAATTTGCTGATTATGAAGAAATGGGTATTCCTGAATATTGGATTGTCGATTATGCAGCCTTAGGTGGGCGTAATTTTCTTGGCACTCCTAAACAACCGACCATCTCTGTTTGTCGCTTAGTTGAGGAAGAATATCAAATTCGGCAATTTCGAGACAGTGATCGCCTAATTTCCCAGACTTTCACGGAATTAAATCTCACTGTCAATCAGATTTTCTTAAGTCTGTAGGGTGTGCATCGTCCACCTTACTCTTTTCGCTTTTTTCTTCAGTTTGAGGGGTTGATTTTGCCACTTAAAATCGGCAATTATTGCCTTTATTTGCTCAATATGATGGGGTTTTAAGCCATTAAGCTCAATTTATTTTATCGCTTTCGTGTTCATGTTATCAAGGTCGTTACTAAGAAAAGATCGTAAACTAAGACGCATTTTAAATGATAGAAATTTGGGGATCCGTATTTATTTTTTTAGTCTGTCCTATCATCGGGGGACTGCCTCTGATCGATTGGATAAATTATCTAGCAACTGGACGTAAATTATCGCAATTAGGTACTGGTAATATCGGTGTAACTGCCGCTTTTTACCATGGGGGTAAATTAGTGGGAATTTTGGCGGTAATTTCGGAAGCAGCCAAGGGAATTATCGTTATTTTCCTAACCCGTTTATTTTTTCCCACCGGCTCCACTTGGGAATTATTAGCTTTAATTGCCTTAGTCGTGGGGCGCTATTGGTTAGGAAAAGGTGCAGGAACTACTAATGTTTTCTGGGGATTAATCGTTCACGATTTTGCCGCCGTTTTTCTCACCTCAATTATCAGTGGGATTAGCTTTACTATTTTTCGAGAAAAATCTACGGGTAGATTGGTAGGATTATTTTTATTAGCTTTGATTCTCACCTTGCGCCGTCCCCACGATTCAGGTTATATTATAAGTGCCATTGCTTTAGCCTGTTTATTAGGGGCAATTTTTCAAAAAATCGCCGACGATTTAGACTTACCTGAAGCAAGTGTTAACAATGAATCAAAAACTATGTTTCGTTTTTTTCGTGGAGATCGATCGATCCAAACTCTTGATGACAATCTGGCAGCTTCAAAAGTGGGACAAAAGGCCGCCACTTTAGCCGATCTTAAGCGTGCCGGTTATCCCATTCCTAGGGGTTGGGTTTTACCACCAGGAGATGATCCACAACCGTTAATAGAATCTCTTAATCCTGATATTAATCATCCCTTAGTCGTGCGATCTTCCGCTATTGGAGAAGATAGTGAAACCGCTTCATCTGCGGGACAATATACCACAATTCTTAACGTCATCAATCGAGAAAATTTAGCGGCGGCGATTTTAAGTTGCCAAACCTCCTATAATAGTCCTAATGCTGTTAATTATCGACTCGATCGAGGACAAGAAAACACGGCCATGGCTGTGTTAATCCAAGAACAAATTCGAGGAGTTTTTTCAGGAGTTGCCTTCAGTCGTGATCCGATTAATCCTCTCAGTTTAGATGTAGTTATTGAAGCTTTACCCGGAGATGCCACCAGAGTTGTATCGGGAAGAATCACCCCCGAAAGTTATCGAGTTAATTTAGAAGAAAATATTATCATCGGAGCGGGAGATATTCCCCCGGCTATTATTCAACAGGTAGCTAATCTTTGTCGGCAATTAGAAAACCTTGATCATGGCATTCCCCAAGATATAGAATGGACTCATGACGGACGAAAATTATGGTTATTACAGTGCCGTCCTATCACTAATTTACAGCCAATTTGGACAAGAAAAATCGCGGCTGAAGTTATCCCCGGGGTGATTCGTCCTTTGCCTTGGTCAATTAATCGTCCTTTAACCTGTGGAGTTTGGGGAGATATTTTCAGTTTAGTTTTAGACAAAAAAGCTCTCGATTTGGACTTCAATGAAACAGCCACTTTACACTATCAAAGAGCCTATTTTAATGCTTCTTTATTAGGAACCATTTTCCAGCGCATGGGATTACCTCCAGAAAGCTTAGAATTTCTGACCAAAGGGGCAAAGTTTACCAAACCACCTTTAACGGCAACCCTGGCTAATTCCCCCGGTTTATTAAAACTTTTAGGACGGGAATTACAGTTAGAAAAAGACTTTAGCCAAGATCAAAAAACCTATTTTATTCCGACGCTCGAAAAAATTAACGCTACTTCCCTAGAAGCTTTATCTTCAGGGGAGATTTTAGAGCAAATTGAGGAGATTTTAACCGTCTTAAAAAAAGCTACCTATTATAGTATTCTTGCCCCTCTTAGCTTCGCTTTGCGTCGCAGTATTTCGCGAGTACCTTTTGAGAGATTGGATAACTCCCAAGCACCAGAAATAGCCTCAATGCGATCGCTATCCGAACTGAGAAAAAATACGCTCGATCGAGATTTTGACTCAGCTTTTTCCCTCTGGTTAGAAACCTACGGTTATTTAAGCGAAGTAGGAACCGATATTTCGATACCGAGATGGCGAGAAAATCCCCCATATCTGCTACAACTACCCTTAGATATTCCGGTCAATAATAGCCATAAAAAAGTCAAATCTTCCCACAATGTCCAAAAAAGATTAAATATCAAAAACCAGGTAACTGAAATTTACTCCCGTCTTTTAGCTCACCTACGCTGGCATTTTCTCGCTTTGGAAACCCTCTGGTTACAGCAGCAAATATTATCGGAGACTGGAGATATATTTTATCTAAATTACTCAGAAGTTACCCAGTTAGGTCAGAATAATAAAATCGCCAATCTTAACCAGATTATCCGTCAGCGTCGCCAACAATTCCAAGAAAACTCCCAATTAACCGATATTCCCTATATCGTTTATGGACAACCACCGAAAAGAGAATTTTTAGTTTCAAATTTAACTGCCAAAAAACGCTTACAGGGAATTGCCGCTAGTGGGGGGACAGTGGAGGGACGAGTCAAAATTATGCACACCTTACAAAATCTAGAAATTGCCCCTAATACTATTCTTGTTATTCCCTATACTGACTCAGGATGGTCGCCTTTATTATCCCGGGCTGTGGGCATTATTGCCGAGGTGGGGGGACAATTATCCCATGGTGCTATTATTGCCAGAGAATACGGAATTCCGGCGGTTATGGATGTGCATAATGCCATGAAATTGTTAAAAGATGGTCAATTAATTCGTCTCGATGGCAGTCAAGGAATTATTGAAATTCTCTAGGCATTAGGGGACAGGGTGTGGGGTGTAGGGTGTGGGGTGTGGGGTGTGGGGTGTGGGGTGTGGGGTGTGGGGTGTGGGGTGTAGGGTGTAGGGTGTAGGGAGTTTTCTCAGTTAACTGATAACTGATAACTGATAACTGATAACTGACTTCTAACCCAATGTTGCTCAAAGATAAGCAAAAATTATCTATGAACTCCAAAAACTTGAGAATATTTAAATTAACATTTCGCAATATTTACAAATTCTTAAGAATTAATTGAGAAAGATTTTTATTTAACAACGATGTTACAATGGTTACAGCGATTTTACTGAATTTCATAGTGGGGTATTCTATGCTTTTTTGGGCAGCAACGGTTGAAACCCTTGCCACACCTAGAAGGTAATCCCAATTAAGACAGGTAAATGAGTCAATTTCACCCACAACGATGATCTTTTTTTTGTGTAGTTTTGTTGCAAAAAAAAAGTTTTTTTGACAAAAAGCACAAAGTATGCGTTATGAAGTGGGGTAATGGGGAAGTGGGGTGATGGGGAAGTGGGGTGATGGGGAAGTTATCTGCCATTTTCCAATAAAAACCTTCTTTCTGCGCGAACAATTGCCTCTCTAGTCGCTAAAACTGCTTCTGTATCCACCGAAAGAGAATTCACGCCCCAAGCAATCAGATCATCGATAAGTTCAGGATACTGGACGATAGCCATGCCGCAAACGGAACAGGGAATCTGTAAAACTTTTGCTTGAGTGATAATTTGTTTTAAAGCTGCCCTGACTGCGGGATGACGGGCGTTAAAATATTCTGAGAAATGTTCTCGATCGCTGCCTAAAAGTAATTGAGTTAAATCATTAGTACCAATAGAGATTAACTGTACCCCCGCTTGCACATAATCCCCCAATTGAAAGATTACTCCCGGTACTTCCACCATTATCCCCAATTGGAAAGAAGGGACTTGAGTGAGTAAAGCCGATTGTACCCGTTGCCGGCAGAAAATAAATTCCTCAACCCCGCGGACAAAGGGAAGCAGTAAATTAATATTGGTGGCGCTGGTGGTTTGTACCCGTCGTAAAGCTTGCAATTCCAGATCGAATAGAGTCGGATCTAATATATAACCATGGGTTCCCCGACTGTCTTGAGCCGAATGTTGAGCATCAAAAGAACGGTAAAATAAAGGCTTAGGCTGGATACTAAGGGCAAATTGTGCGATTAAATCACTTAATCTCTCGATCAATGCTTCTTGATGCTCTGGAGTTAACCATTCTTCTAGATTACGCTGAGAAAGTAAGTCTAAAATCATCCATTCTGAGCGCAATAAACCGATCCCATCAATAGGCAGTTCTTGGATTCTGGCAATACTTTCAGTTTGACTGAGATTAACCATCAAACGGGTAGCAATTGCCGTCCCGTCGGTTTCTCTGGGGGGTGCTGGGGGTAAGGAAATCTGTTCCTGAGATGCTAGAGAAATAATTCCCCTCGTACCATCTACTAAAATTATCTCGCCTGAGCGGATAATTTCCGTGGCATTTTTCACCCCGACAATGGCAGGAATGGCTAATTCCCGGGCTAAGATGGCTCCATGGCTAGTTAATCCCCCCTGTTCCGTGATCATTGCTCGAATTTGGCGTAAATGGGGCAGTTTTTTCGGAGGTAAATTAGTAGTAACCAAAATGCAATCCTGAAAATTTGCTTCTGGGGAGTCGAAATTGCTGATCACTTTTGCCACTCCCGATGCCAACCCTGGGGATGCCCCTAATCCTCTTAAGGGATAATGGGATGTAGTGGGGGTGATTTCCTGACTGTGACAGTTAAGAATATAAATTTGACCATCCAGCATCATCAGCCATTCTATGCTGGTTAGGGTGGGTTTTTCCGCCAGTAGAGATTGAACCAGTTGACAAAGGCGATCGAGGGCGAAATTATCTAAACAGTAGCTTTCCTGTAAACTGGGTGCTAATAATTGTGGTGCGAGCAGATTACTGTCACTGTTGAGATAATAAGCCCTGGATTTATTGCCTAATTGCCGACTGCGTAATTGACCGGAGCGATCAATAATATAGGTATCTGGTGCCACTTCTCCATTAACTAAACTATGTCCTAATCCCCAAACCGCCTGAATTTGCCAGTTATCCTCATTAATCAGCACATTTCCCGCACAATTGGCTGGTAATAACGGTTGTACCAGTAAAGATAATTGAATTTTTTCTAAACCAATTCCCACTTTTCGCCAATAAAATAGACTTCTGGCGGTGAATAACTCCGCCCAAGCTTGTTTTAGGGCATTTTCTAGATTATCTGCTTTAATTCCACTGATGGGGGCGGAAAATAAACCGAGAGTTCGTCGAGACAGATTAGCTGGTAAGGAAAAGCGCCATACTAGGCTATCCATGGATAATTGTGCCACGGCCGCCTCTAGTTCTTCTAACCAGAGAGGAGGAATTTGCGCTTGTAAAATGGCGCGGCGACTCTCTTTGGCGACTAATTGCAGAGCTTTTGGGTTATCTACGTCTAAATAGAGGGAAGATTGCGGAAAATCAGTCAGAAACGAGTCAGCATTGTTGATAGTTTCCAAAAATTCCGCAAAAATGCGGTTAAAAATGGCAAATCCCCCGATAATTGGGTATCCTCGCTGGTGTAATTCACTGGCAATAAAAGCTTTTTCCCCCACCAGGGGGCGATCAGAAGCACTAATGCGATCGAGCCAGCAGAGAATGGTCACGGGATTTGTTAAGAATGGTGAAAGGATTATAAAATCATTGTGTGATTTTTGTAGCTTTTTAGTTCTATCTGCTAGTTTAACTCACCGTCACTATCTTGAGGATGATCTGGGGAGTGGGGAGTGGGGAATTATGAATTATGAATTATGAATTATGAAGTGGGGAGATAGGGAAGTGGGGAGATAGGGAAGTGGGAAGAATAAATGAAAATAACCTCCTGTCTTTTGCCTCCTGACTACTGACTCCTGATAGCTGATAAGATAGGATTCGGACAATATTCGATCGCTGCGAGAAATTCATGGACACACCTGCGAAAGTTTTGTTAGTGGATGACGAACCGGGGGTTCGTGAATCTGTGCAAGCATATCTACAGTACGGGGATGACTTCGAGGTAAGAACTGCTAGTAATGCTAACGAAGCCTGGGATTTACTCAATCAAGAAATTCCGGAATTAGTCATCTCCGACATTATGATGCCGCAGGTGGATGGCTATCAGTTTCTCAAGAAATTGCGCGAAGATGCTCGTTTTCAGACAATTCCCGTGGTTTTTCTCACTGCTAGGGGGATGACAAGCGATCGCATTCAGGGTTATAATTCCGGTTGTGATGCTTATTTATCCAAGCCTTTCGATCCCGAGGAATTAGAAGCATTAATCAAGTCTTTAATCGAGCGCCGTCGTCAATCCTTGCAAGCCACCAGCGAAAACGCTAGATTAGAAGAAATTGCCCGAGATATCCGGGAATTAAAACAGCAGGTGGGACAACAGAACACTTTTACTACTACTCCCCCCCCGATTAAAATTGACCTTACCCCCCGGGAACAAAGTGTTTTAGATTTAGTAGCGGAGGGATTGATGAATAAAGAAATTGCCAGTCGTCTAGAAACCAGCGTCAGAAACGTAGAAAAATACGTCAGTCGCTTATTTAGCAAGACTGGTACTAATAGTCGCACGGAATTGGTACGTTTTGCCCTAAAACACGGTTTAACCAGTTAATATAGCAGCTAAGGACAAAGTAGTGGACCGGAGTGTCAATAACTGACGATGACAAGCAACTGAATTACCGATGGAAAACGTTTCATCAGTTCATCTTATGGCTTCTGGCGTTGAAACAAATTTTGTTTTAGAGCTAACCTTCGAGCAAGAGCAGAATAGGAGGATATGTCAACCATGTTAAGCACTGATCTAGAGATAAGACTAGCAACTTTAGAAGCTGAAGTAGCACTGCTTAAGCGTTTGCTACCTACTGTCAGCGAAACTCCCTGGTGGGAAAAAATTGTCGGCACTTTTGCTGACGATCCGGTTTACGAAGAGGCAATGCAGTTTGGTCAAGAGTACCGCCAGTCTCTAAAACCTTTAGCCGAGGAAGCATCCGAATCCTGAAATGTATCTCCTTGACACCGATCATATTAGTATTCTCGATCGCGGGGGACAACCGGCACAACAATTGCTGAAAAAGCTGGCTGCTATTACGAGCAGCAAAGTTGCTACCACAATTATCACCTACGAAGAACAAATGCGGGGATGGCTCAGTTACATAGCCAAGACCAATTCGATTGAAACCCAAGTTGTTGCCTATCGAAGGCTAGAAAAGCACCTCGCTAATTATCGCACGATTCCCATTGTCGGCTTTGATGAAAAGGCAGGTCAAGTTTTTCAAGAACTTCGGGTAACTTACCCTCGTTTGGGTTCGATGGATTTGAAGATTGCTGCTATCTCAATGGTTAATCAGGCTATCCTGCTGACGAGAAATCTCTCAGATTTTGGGCAAATTGCCGGTTTAAGAGCAGAAGATTGGACGATTACAGGCAACTGAATTACCTATGGAAAAACCAACTTTGGCAGCGAATCACCCCCAGAGATAATTTATGTTTGTTTTTATAAATGCACGTCATCAGCTATCGAAGACTACGAGAATTTACGAATAAACACGCTGATTCCCGAATAGCTTTAGAGAATTGGTATAAAATTGCCAGTAAAGCGATTTGGTATAATTTAGTTGAGGTTCAAACAGTATTTCCTAAAGCAGAAGCAGTTGGTAACTTTACTGTTTTTAACATTAAAGGGAATAGTTATCGTCTCATAACCAGTATCGATTATCAGAAGCGGCTAATTTATATCAAGTATGTTTTAACTCACGCTGAATACGATAAGGAGCAATGGAAAAATGACCCTTACTTTTAATCCAGAAAAATACAAAGAATTACTAGCTCGCCATTTACCTAAAGTTATTAAAACAGAGGCAGAAAATGAAAAAGCTTTGGCTATTGTGGAAGAATTAATGCACCGTCAGCAGCGAACTCCCGAAGAAGATGAACTTTATGAGCTTCTAATTTTTTTAATTGGGAATTTTGAAAAAAGCTTTTATCTACAGGAATCAACCACACCTCATTCTATGTTATTGTTTTTGATGGAACAGCAAAGCGTTAATAAGAAAGACATAGCCAGAATCCTTGGCTCTGACAAAATTGCCTCTAGTTTAATTGAAGGAAAAGGGTCAATTACCCAAGAACAGGCGAAATTATTAGGACATTTCTTTCATGTAGATTATAGTTTGTTGATGTAGATACGATCCCCTCTAGCTTTTTGGTTGGGTTGAGCGCTTTAATACTTAGGAGAAAACTGCTCGATTCAATAATTTGAGCCAAAACCCAATATTTTTAAAGACATCGGTGCAGTTTCCCGCAAGTGTCGCTCATTTTTGATAGACAAAAGTTATTGCTGTCACCCCAAACACAAGTTTACTGTCTCACTCTCCAAATTTTGATAGTTTTGTCACCACTTCCACTAGCTAAATAGCGGCCATCGGGACTATATGCTACTGAATAAACCCGGTAAGAATGACCAGTAAGAATACGCAGTTCTTTTCCCGTTGCTACCTCCCAAATTTTGATAGTTTTGTCCCAACTCCCACTAGCTAAATAGCGGCCATCGGGACTATATACTACTGACATAACCTCGCGAGAATGACCAGTAAGGGTAGGCAATTCTTTTCCCGTTGCTACCTCCCAAATTTTGATAGTATTGTCCCAACTACCACTAGCTAAATAGCGGCCATCGGGACTATATACTACTGACCTAACCGAGTCAGAATGACCAGTAAGGGTACGCAATTCTTTTCCCGTTGCTACCTCCCAAATTTTGATAGTTTTGTCCCAACTCCCACTAGCTAAATAGCCGCCATCGGGACTATATACCACTGAGTAAACCGGACTAGAATGACCAGTAAGGGTACGCAATTCTTTTCCCGTTGCTACCTCCCAAATTTTGGTAGTATTGTCCCAACTCCCACTAGCTAAATAGCCGCCATCGGGACTATATACTACTGACATAACCACCTTAGAATGACCAGTAAGGGTACGCAATTGTTTTCCCGTTGCTACCTCCCAAATTTTGATAGTATCGTCAACACTCCCACTAGCTAAATAGCGGCCATCGGGACTATATACTACTGACATAACCCCAATAGAATGACCAGTAAGGGTACGCAATTCTTTTCCCGTTGCTACCTCCCAAATTTTGGTAGTATTGTCCCAACTCCCACTAGCTAAATAGCCGCCATCGGGACTATATACTACTGACAAAACCGAGTCAGAATGACCAGTAAGGGTTTTATCTAAGAAGCGAAGACTAGATAAATCAGATATTAATAATTGAGGACTAGCAGGAAAATTTTTATATTTAAAATAACCATAACCTTGAGTTACTCCTATTCCTAATAACAAAACTCCACCAAGAGCTATCATTCTATTTCTCAGATTATTATTTTTAACCGGTTGTGCTGGTGTTTTTTTGGGTACAGGTGCGGGTGAAACCGGCGGAGAAGGATTAATCTTAGGAATAACTGGCGGTTGTTTTTGAGTTACAACAGGCTGCGGATTTGGTGGTGGTGGAGATGGTCTATTAGGAGTTATAGGAGGTAACTTTAATTGCCGTTCAATCTCATCCAAACGCTGTAAAATAACCCTAGTATTAGCCGGTCTATTCTTGGGTAATCTTCCCATCAACTCATCAATAAAATCCAACAATAACGGGTGAATATTTTCCGTTTCTTCTCGCCAAGGTAAAACATCATTAATCGGATCATAAATTTCTAAAGGATGTTTTCCGGTTAATAAATGCACAAAAGTTCGTCCTAAAGCATGAAAATCTGATTGAATCACTGCTTGGCCATGTTGTTGTTCATTGGGGGTATATCCGGCTGAGGTAATACCTGTTACCTGTTGACCTTTGACCTTTTGATGATAGGTTTGGGTTTCTTCCCTTGCTGTGCCAAAATCAATTAACACCAACTCGCCACTATTCCGCAGCATAATATTAGGGGGTTTAATATCTCGATGCAGCCAATTCTGTTGATGAATTTTATCGAGAATTAAAGTAATTTCTCTCAGCCATTTAAAAGCCCGTTTTTGACTTAATTTATCATACTGCTTTAGCCACTGTTCTAAATTAATACCCTCCACTTTTTCCATGACTAAACAGTGTAATATTTTTCCCTCCCTTGTGGAATATTGAAAATAGACATCTGCTTGAGGAACACCGGTGACATTTTGACGACTTAACTCTAATAAAACGTCATATTCCCGTTTAAATAATTCCACTGCCTTCGGGTCATTATTCCATTTTTCTTGTAAGACCTTGAGGATTTTGGCTGTAAAACCTTCAAAAGCTTCATAAACAACCCCAAAACCGGTCGTATCACTCAATAACCGACTTACCCTATATTGACCATTTAACAACAACTCAGAGCCGCAACTTTGACAGTAACGAGTATTCGAGTTATTATTGCTCGGATGCTCCGGTTGAAAACAATCGGGATTAATGCAGTAACAGGGTTTCATCTCGGCTATCAGTTATTTTATTGGGTGAATAATTGCAAGTTTTCCCTTACCTGTCTTTGAAGGCATTTTATCATAAGTAAGCTGGTTATAATTAAATTAAAAATGGATTTTAGGTTCGATCCCCCCTGCCCCCCTTGATAAGGGGGGCATCTGATAATTGTTAACGCCTACCTACTTAAGTAAGCTAAAACGCATTTTAACCGCCTATCCTTAGATTAGCTGTCTCGGAGTCTCGACTAGGAAATTAATTTTGCACGACTACTTAAGTAGCTGGTTATAATTAAATTAAAAATGGATTTTGCCTCTGATCCCCCCTTAGTCCCCCCTTCTTGATAAGGCTATCCCTTATAGGGATCTTTCTTAACAATTTTTGCAGTAAGCACTCCAACCCTTATCCTGACTTGATTTCAGTTTTTTCTTTGTCAGTAAGGGTGTCAACAAGGAATATTAC
>NZ_JADBUN010000018.1:0-4955 GCF_020245625.1 Microcystis sp. M049S2
TACCTCCACCTTAATTCCTTCTTTCAAAACTATACCTATCAATCGTTTCCCCTTTTTTTAAGTTTCTTCTCTTTTTGTTAAGAAAGATCTGACTAATGGATAGCTTGATAAGGGGGGTGCCGATAGGCGGGGGGATCCCCCTTAATAAGGGGAGCATCTGATAATTTTTAACGCCTACCTACTTACCTGTGATGATAACATGGGATTTACTTGTCCCGGCCATCGCCAAGATTTGCCCTTGCATATATTCAGGTTTAATGGGACTAATTTTCTCTATTTCTAGATAGTCTTTGGGAGTAAAATAAGCGTGACTTTTACTGGCTGTCATGGTGTTTATCTTTCTTATTGTTAGTGTTCTAACGGACAATTAAGCCAAATAATTGAGTCTAAATCAGTCTTACTGCCTTCAGTAATTAGCTTTCGTATCAGTTCAATATAATTAAAATTACTCTCGAATAAAACAAAACGTCTATGTAAAGAAGCGGCCGCTAGTCCCACGGTTCCCGAACCAGCAAAGGGATCTAAAACCACATCACCTTTAAAAGAGTAATAGGTAATCACTTTTTCTGCCAATTCTACGGGAAAAGCGGCGGGATGTTTTGAGTTAGTGACTGGGTTAATCTTCCAAACATTAGTGCGTTCATAACCATCGGCAATTTTTGAGGCTTTTACTACTTCTTGATCGGGATGATTGCGAATATGCCAATCGATTAGTAAATCTGTGTGTTTACGATAGACTAAAACGTATTCAGTCACTGGCACAGTTTTGTATTGGAGAGGATTGCGATCGGCGGCAAATCTGCGCCCTCTACCAGTTGCCCACCCTGCTCCCTCTGGTTTTAGCCAAATAATATCATCAATAAAGTCGTAACCTTCTTCAATAAAAATTCGATGCAAATCAAAGGGGACAGCAATACGTTTAGAAGCTTGATTACGCGAAGCACGACGCAACAGCACGGGAGAAATATTAATGACAAAAAAACGTCCTTCACTCAAAACTCGATGACATTTTCTTATCACCTGTCGCAGCTTCAATAGATAGCTTTCGTATTCTTCAAATTCCGAATATTCCGGGCGAGCATTAAAATAGGGTGGTGAGGTAAAGATTAAATCAACACTTTCTGCGGGCATTTCCTCTAAAAGTTCGCTACAATCACCAAATCCGATGGTATTTATCAGAGAGGAAAGCTTATATTCTTTTTTGGGTTTCTTGCGGTTTTCTAATTTAGATTCATCCTGTTTTAACAGACGAGCGATAATAATTTCAGTCCGGGTTGTCCTATCGGCTAAAATTTCGGTGGTGTAGGCATCGATCACCACTTCCCCAACGGTTTTTTTCTGTTCATTACATAAAGGAACTCGCCAAATATGATATCTGTCATCCACTTCTGGTAAACCTAATTTAATCGCATTAACTAAATTTATTTCCCGCAACCAATTAAGGACAATTTCTTTAGCTTCTGCCACCGTGCGAAGCAGATAACCGCGCTTGTCCGATACCAGTTCTTTTTCCATGACATTACTCTAGTTCTCTCTAGAATTCTAGCTGATTATTATCCAAAAAACTAGGAGAGTCTCAAGATAGAAATTGGCCACCTTTTAAAAATTCCACATTTCTAACACTTTTCCTGTAATTGTTTGATTTAACCAGAAAGTATTATGACTGAGGGAGTGAAGATTATTTGCTGTTACTTTCCAGCTTGCTTGGGGATGAAAAAGAATTGCTTCTGCGGGATTACCGGGGTTGAGAGATGCCGGTTTTTGTTGTAAACAATGACAGGGATTGAGACTCAGCGCTTGCCATAATTGTAAAGCTGATAATTGCCCGGTTATTACTAATTTTTCCCAGAGTAGCGGTAAAGCCAATTCTAACCCGATCGCGCCGGGGGGTGCTTCTGCAAAAGAGACGGTTTTTTCTTCGTAGGTATAGGGACGATGATCGATCGCGATTGCGTCGATAATTCCCTCCTTAATTGCCGCAATTAACGCCTTGCGATCGCTTTCGTTGCCCAAGGGTGGAGCGAGGTGTAAACTGGGATGATAGCTGGCGATCGATCCTGTATTTAAGAGCAGATGCAACCACGTCACACTAGCGGTTATCGGCAATCCCCGCATTTTTGCCTCGCGAATTAATTCCACTCCTCGACGGGTAGAAATTCGCATTATGTGAACAGGTGTATTAATTTCGCCGACGATTTCTAAAATTGTGGCTAAAGCAGTGGTTTCGGAAATAGCAGGATCTCCGGGTAAACCGAAGCGAATCGAGGTTTCTCCCTCACGCATGACTCCATTACCCTTTAATTGCTGATTTACGGGGGAAAGGGCGATATTTTTACCGAAGGGTTTTAGGTATTCCAATAAGCGCCGCAACAGTCCCAAATCTTCCAGACTGCGATTATCGGTAAAACCCACCGCTACAGGCATTAAATCGGCTAATTCGGTCATTTTTTGCCCTTGCCTTCCTAGGGTGAGACTTGCCCAAAAATGCAGACGAGTCGATTTTGAGTCAAAAAACCCTTGACTTTTTTGCTGTAATGTGCTAATGAGTGCGGGGTGATCGAGGGGAGGGAGAGTATTGGGGAGAATTGCCACCCGGGTGCAGCCTCCGGCCGTGGCCGCTTTGAGCAAAGATGCGAGGGTTTCTCGGTCCTCGTGGCCGGGTTCCCCGGAATGACTGTAGAGATCGACTAATCCGGGAGCAAAAATACAGTTTTGACCGGAAATATAGTTACTATTTTCTCTTGGGGGAAGCTGAGATTCAATCGCTTTAATTACCCCCTCCTCAATCCAGACATCGGCAATGCGATCGGTTTGTGTCAAGGGGTCAAGGACTCTAACCTGTTCTATAATTGTCGAGGATTGGCTATTCACGCAGACTAATTAAAACGTCATTTTTTCCTCTGGCAGTATATCACGTTAAGTAAAAAGTAAAAAGCAAAAAAGCTGAGTTGTCGGTTAGGTTGGGGGACGATAAGTTAGAATATTGATCGACTACGGTTTTAATCTTTATTTTAATTGGCCGATCCACCCTAAGCAGAATTGATAGCCGAATCATGCAGTTAGAACTTTTCGCTTTTAACAATTTAGAAGAATTTGATCGGGGAACCCCGCGATTAGTTTCGTTTCGAGATTTAGTACCAGAAATCACCAGCACCAGTTATCTAACCCATAGCATCTATTATTATCCTGCCAAATTTATTCCCCAAGTGGTGAGATTTTGCCTTGATAATTACAGTAAAAAGGATGATTGGATTATCGATCCTTTTGCCGGTTCAGGTACGGTGGGTTTAGAGGCTAAACTTTGTCAAAGAAATGCGGTTTTAACTGACCTTAATTATCTTTTAAACCATATTATACCGATTAAGATTACAGAACACCAAGAACCATTGAGTTACTCGGAGTTAGATAAAAAAATCTTAGAAGTTTTTGCCAGCAAGGATAAATTTATCCCTCAGTGGTCAAATTTAAACTATTGGTATCCAGAGGAGATTTTAGCAGTTTTACAGAAACTTTGGGCAGGTCAAAAAAATCTAGAAACTGATTTGTATTCCCAGATCATTCAAGCGGTTTTAGTGAAAGTTAGTAAACAGTTTTCCTATGCAGAACATACCAAACCTAAATTATTTCAATCGAAATACAAAAAATCAGATATACAAGAACTATTACAAAGAGATTGGCAAGAGGAATTAAAACGAACGATAAAAGAGATGAGTTTTGAAACTTTAACCAGCGTCAATCAATATATTACCGTAACTTGGCATAATTGTAATCAAGTGCTTTTTTATGGGGGAGTAGATAGTGCCACTTTTGAGATCGATCAAAATCTAGAGTTAGATTGTTTAATTAGTTCCCCCCCCTATCTGCAAGCACAGGAATATATCAGAACAGCAAAACTAGATTTATATTGGTTAGGATATACAGAAAAAGAAGTACAAAAAATCTCTAAGCTAGAAATTCCCTACCGACAGGCTACCAGATTAATCGAAACTGAAACCTTAAATCGAGTGAGATCAAGTTTAGAAAAAGAGAATTTACATAAAATACTCGATTCCTATTTTTGTCACACTATCAACGCTTTAGAAAATGCCACCAGAAAATTAAAACAAGCTGGGAAAGCTTGCATTTTTGTCGGTAATCCAAAAGTGGATGGAGTGGAAGTAGAAACTTGGCGAATATTAAAGGAATATTTTCAGGAAAATGGCTTTATTTTTAATACCGTCTTTGAGGATAGAATTAAAACCAGACAATTATTCAAATCTCGCAAGAATAAAAATCCTGATGGCATGAAATCCGAATATTTACTAATCTTAGAGAAAAGGTAGGTCTAGTTTAGTCAAATCGAATAGAAAAAATATCAACAACTTCCCAAAAATAGCACTGATTCGCAAGGTTAAAACATCGATAAATCTACAGTGAAATAGCTAAAGGCTGAGGACTGATTGCTAACTGCTGTAACAAATTTAGTTTATAATTAATTATCAACCTATCTCTGTTGGAAAACCATGACTATCGCTCAAAGCTTACCCCTAGTCGAGTCCCATGTAAACCCTGAGATAATCTTCCCAGAAGGCGAATTTTGGAGTGATGAACCCCCTTTGGAAAGTAACCTACATCTACAACAAATTATTTTATTAATTCAGTGTTTAGAATGGTGGTGGCGCGAGCGAGAAGATTATTTTGCCGCCGGCAATTTAACCATTTATTACAGTCCTAACCAGAAAAAGTCAGAATTCTGCCGTGGTCCCGATTTTTTCGTGGTTTTGGGGACAAATCCCAATCCTAACCGCAGAAGTTGGGTAGTTTGGCGAGAAGAGGGCAAATATCCCAATTTAATTGTGGAAATTCTCTCCGATAGTACCGCCAAAGTTGACCGAGAGGAGAAAAAACAAATTTATCAAGATATATTTCGCACTCCCGATTATTTTTGGTTTGACCCAGAAAGCCTAGAATTTGAA
>NZ_JADBUN010000180.1:0-19024 GCF_020245625.1 Microcystis sp. M049S2
AAAACCTTGTTGGGTAAACCTTTTAGACTTTT
The DNA here is from genome assembly GCF_020245625.1 of Microcystis sp. M049S2. Taxonomy (NCBI): domain Bacteria; kingdom Bacillati; phylum Cyanobacteriota; class Cyanophyceae; order Chroococcales; family Microcystaceae; genus Microcystis; species Microcystis sp. M049S2. The sequence continues at coordinate 33 of NZ_JADBUN010000180.1, forward strand.
TTTCCCTCAAAAAGTGCCAACCATTGGAGTGATCGGGGGTAAAATCCCTGAACTTTTTCCCTGAAAATTAGGTAATTGACCAGATGAAAATCGCTAAAACCCCACACCCTACACCCCACACCCCACACCCTGCCCCCAGGAAAACCTTTTTCAGCAGACCCTAGGTAAAGTTCCAATATGAAAGATCAAGCCAATTCCCTGTATGAATCGGACTTCTATGGGTGGACAGAGCTACAAGCGAAAGCTCTAGCCACCCGACAGGTAGAAGCTCTGGACTGGCAAAACTTACGGGAGGAAATCATTTCCTTGGGTAAACAAGAATATCGAGAACTGGTGAGCCGTCTAACCGTTTTGGTAGGACATCTTCTCAAATGGGAATATCAGCCGGATAAACGTTCTCGCAGCTGGTTTTTGACAATTAGAGAACAGAGACGAGGGATCAGACGGCATCTACAGGGCAATCCTAGTTTAAAATCCCAGATACCGACGGCTTTATCTGATGCTTTCGAGGCCGGAGTCGATTTGGCTTTGCGGGAAACGGATTTACCGATACGGACTTTTCCTTCTCACTGTCTTTTCACCTTCGAGGACATCCTGACCGACCATTTCCTCTGCGATACCAGTCAGGATTGGTCGTAAATTTAACGGTTATACCGCCTCGACGGGTATCTGTATCTCAACAAGTAATTTAAATACGCGGGCAGCTGATTCTTTTTTTTACTCTCTCCCCTCAATAATTTTAATTTCTTCCTCGCTTAATCCATAGAGTTTATAAACAATTAGATCGATCAATTCATCGGTGGTGCTTAATTGTTGTTTTAGTGGTAAAAGTTTATCGAGACTGGTTTGATATTCTTTTTCTAAGGTTTCCTGTATTTGACGATCTAACAAGTTAACGCTAATTTTCTTTTTGTTCTTTTTCAGTATCTCCCACAGTTGATCGCAGCTAAGATGAGGTTCGCTTTTTTGGTAGTCACCGAGATAGTTTTGGATTTTTGATTTGTTGGTTAAATTATCGATCGCACTGCCGATTATTCTCTCTAAATATCTCAAAAAGCTTTTGATTTCTTTTTGTTTTTCCCGATTTATCTCGATCATCTGTTCTGCTAAGTAGGCGAGAATATCATGGACTATATCGGTTTCCTCTCTCCTAATATGCTCCTCGATTTCTTTTAATATTTCTTGCTTTTCTTGATAACTTTTGATAAGTTTCTCTAAGCAATGTTGACGGCGATCGCTATTAGTGTTAAAAGATATTTTTCGGATGGGGATGTTCTCCATGTATTGACCAAAAAATCTTAATCTACCTTGCTTCTCTGTATCCCCCAATACAGCACTGTTTTGAGACATATAAAAGAAAATTAAGCTGGAATTTAAAAGAGCTAGTAAATAATAACTTTGGCTAGGAATTAAATAGGTAGTATTGATTGAGTAAAAGCCATTATTATCTAAAGTAAAGCGCGATTCTTTAGCAATATCTGGATAAATAATTTTAGGTTTTTCAAAAATATCATAATAAGTGCAAGATCTTAATTCCCACCAAAACTGTCCTTGATCACATCGTTTTCTAGCTTTTTCTGCAAAACCATCAAGATGTTTAGTAAGAGAAGGGTATATTGAAGAAAGATAATTCCAAGCCAATTTTTCCTGATCTGTATCTATTTTTTGTTTTGTCCATCCCCAGGGAATCAATAATAAATATAAGTCCCGATTCTTGATTTCATATTTCCTCAAATCATCTCCTACTATTAAAGACTTGATAAATTGTTGATTGTTTGGGTCAGTTCTTACTAAATATTCTTTGATATTTTTGTCAATCACAAATGCTTCGTTACATCCTGTTTTAATTCCCAGATAAATCTGATTGTTTACATATTCACTCAGAAAAACAGCCTTTTTTTGTAATTTTTCGACAATTGTAGCAATCTGATTTTTAGCTAATGACCAACCTTCCACAGACAAGCTATTTTCACATACATAATATGACAGATCATTAATCACATCAATTAAACTATTGAATTTGAGAGACTTAATCTTTGATACTAAAACATTTTGTTGACCTACAATATTATTTTCAATCAGTAGAATAGATGGAAAAGTTGCCGCTTCCGAAAAAACAGGCAATTCTCCAAAATCGATAATTTCTTTTATAGTTGTTTGCTTGGTTAGAAATTGTCTTAATTTCGTTCCATAATTAGCACGCATAAATTTATTTGATATAATCAAACCCAAGTGACCTCCTTGCTGTAAGGATAGTAACCCCATTTCGACAAAATAAACGTATAAATCGGCAACTCCATGAAAAGATTGATAATTTTCTTTTAGAAAGGGTTTAATATCTTTTAATCCTTCTTGTCGAACATAAGGAGGATTACCAATTACTGCATCAAAACCGGGGTTATCCTTCCAAGAAGCGGAATCAAGATCGATAAAAACTTCAGGAAATTCCAGATCCCAATGAAAAAAACGCTTACTTTTATATAAACTAGCTGCTTGGTCTAAAATTCCTTGATCTGATCGGGGTAACTTATCCCAATTAATTGCCGATATATTACCACCGTAGCGCTGCAGAAACTCGATAGCAGTTTTAACCCCAAAAAAGCGAGAAAGGAAAACATCTAATAAACGCTTGTAGGGTTTAGCTTGACTATCAAAATCACGGAATAACTGTTCACTTGTTTCCACTTCAGCAAAAGTCGCATCGCTGAGGGTACTAATTCCCCGCATAATTTCTGCTGCCCGAAGTAACCCAACAAAAGGGCCAGTTAAAAGAGTTAATTGACCACTTTCCTCCTCGATCATAGCGGCTTCTGCGTCCTTGGCGGTAGTTCCGATCAGAGAATTACCACAACGTAAATGATGATCCAAAAAACTCAAAGGTGCGCCCACTGTGAAAGAATGTAACCAGAGACTAACTTTGGCCAATTCTACGGCCATCGGATTGATATCCACCCCATAAATACAGCGCTTCATCACCACTCTCTGTAATAATTGCGTGGGTTCAAGGGTGGGAGAATCGAGAATAATTCCCTGTTGTCGGAGATTGTCGATAATGTTTTGTCGGGTGGTTTCCAACATGGTTAAAACGGGATTATCTTCGGGATAAAGATTGAGAATCTGGATTAACTCATCGGTGAGATAGTCCACTGCTTCTACTAAAAAATGTCCGCTTCCCATGGCGGGGTCACAGAGTTTAAGATCAAGTAAGGTGGTGATCGCTTTTTTTTCTAAGCGTTGTAGCTCTTTTTCTAATCCCTGCTGACTGAGATTTCCTAAACGTCTATCGCTGCTTTCTTGTCTTCGGGTGGCGATTTCTGTCATCACATCCCCGAACTGTCGCGCTCTTTGCTCTAAAATTGGTTTGAGGGTATGACTGACAATATATTTAACAATATAATCGGGAGTGTAATAGGAACCGGTGGCTTTTCTTTCTCCCCGATCATTTTCCAGATGCACCGATTCCCCCTCAATCACGATGCGATATTCCAGTAATCCCTCGTAAATTGATCCTAACTGTCGCACACCTAAAAAACTATAGTCGATCGGCTGTCCCTCAAAACGTGCTAACTTGTCTAGGATGGGCGCTAAAACCGCATCGGATAACTTGTATTGACCGAGAAAACAATTCACCCGGCCTTCTTCCATGTCAAATAAACCCCCGTTGTAACGAGGTACGGCTAAATTAGCATCCCCTCGATCGACAATGCGAAATAAACTGAGGAGAGCATCGTATATTCCTGTCGAGGTGCCACTAAAGACCTGCTGACGATCGATTTTAACGGCAATTTCTCGCGTCTTTTGCAATAAGCTGTAATCGCGATAGTCTCCCCTCACCGGCAGCAAGTCCCGCGCTTCTGCGTAGAGAAGAAATAATAATTTATACAGCAGGGATAAACTCGCTTCATACAATAAATCTGGCTGTATGTCTGTATTTAATGATACAAAACCTTGAGAAATATCGGGAAAAATGCGATCGAAGACTAACTCTTTTAACTCGTTACCCACTCTGGTGGCATAGGTGGTACTCCCCTCCCGGACCCGTTCAAGGAAATTCTGACCGTGAATATCCTTAATAAAAGCCTCTTGACGGAAAAATAACCAGAAATACGGAAATTTTTGCCGGTCTCCCCCTTCTAATAGTTCCATCAAGTCCACTAGATAAAATTCCGTGGCTGTGGAGGACGCTTGACGGTAATATAAGCGCCATTCTCGACCATTGGTGAGAATACCCCAATCTACTCCCGTCCCCGTGAGATAATTGGTGATCTGAAAGGAAGGATTACTATTTTTCCAGATATCTCGCTGATCATTCTTAGAAACGTCACTAAGAGAACGTTGCCAGTATTTGGCCTCAGCGATCGCCAAAACTTGACTATAAAAGGCTCTTTCATTATTCTGGAGAGCATAGGCTTGATAACGGTCATTTTCTGTGGCAAATAGGGCATAATCTGGCCTTTCTGACCTTCCTTTTCCCCTACTGCTTACTTGCGGTATATAACTAAAACCGAGAATTTCTAGAATCGGTTGTATTAATTCTGCTTCCGTTTGCGCTTCGTTAAGAGTCGGCAAAATCGCCTTTTTTTGTTGATAAAGACTCTCTAAGCGGGAAAATGCCACCGATACATCCTCTTGCCATTCCCCAGAATCCGGCAGCCGATGCTCAAGATAGTGTTGAGAAAAAAGTGGTTTATTGCTTGCTTGTCCTGACATGGCCGATTATCCTAGCATTGAGGGTATCTAGCCTAAAAATGAAGGGTTCGCAGGCAGGCACGGATTCCCATTATACAAAAAGTATATGTCAAGTCTCCGATTTTGTCAAGAGTTTTGGCCAAAAAAAATCGCCAAGACTTACCACAGCCGTAGGTATAATAATGGGGATAAAAATTAAAATCCTTGGTAGTCACCGATGACTGATAACTGGTAACTGAAATGAACCCCCAAGCAATCCCTAAACTCAATCACTTGCCCTCTGCCCTAGCCAGAGAGGGAGCCGTCTGCCTAGAATTAGAAGATGGAGTTGCTATATTTCGAGCCTCCACTGCCGTTCAGACTCGGATTGAAGAATTACTCCAACTAGAGAAAGGATCAGCAATTACCCCCGCACAAAAGCAAGAACTCGATGCCTACGAAGAAATTGACGACTACCTCAGCTTTGTCAATCGTACCTTGCGGAATCTCAGCAAAAACCCCTCTTGATGTCTAAAAAGTTTTCCTCAGATTATTATCGTCTCTGATTCAGAGCAGGGTATCTAGCCTAAAAATGAAGGGTTCGCAGGCAGGCACGGATTCCCATTATACAAAAAGTATATGTCAAGTCTCCGATTTTGTCAAGAGTTTTGGCCAAAAAAAAATTGCCTCTGGGAGGCGGGGGTGAAAGGTATCACCCCAGAGAAATAATTAAACGCCAAAAGACTTACCACAACCGCAGGTTTGACTGGCGTTGGGATTAGTGAATTGGAAACCACCGCCGATCATCGCGTTGCTGTAATCTAACATGAGACCATAGAGATAGAGCAGACTTTTTTTATCAGAGACAATTTTGAAGCCATCGTAATCGAAAACCTCATCTTGGGGGCCAATATTGCTAGGATGCTCAAAATCCATCATATAGGACATTCCCGAACAACCACCCTGACGCACACCCACGCGCAGACATAAATCCTTGCCCTGTTGCTCTTTGAGCATGGTAAGGTGTTTGAGGGCAGCCTCACTGAGTAAAATTCCTTTTCCTTGAATCTGAGTAGCTTGTGTCATCTTTAGCAGGAACTCCTAAACGCAGTTGAAGGGGACATATAAAACTTTACCTTCTCCTATCCATCTTAACGATAGTTGAGGGCTGATGACCGAATTACTTCTTACTTTTCCCAGTATCGCGGGAGTTTTAGGGCAAAAAGAAGCAAAAAACTGGGATTATTAATTAAATAGGGTTTCTACATACGGATAAGTTCTTGAAACAAATCATAGAGCCATTCTCAGCCGATTTTCATCACCCAACCTGGTGCTTGAGACAATTCACCTTCCGGGAGGATGATAATCAAATCAGGAAAACACTGCCTTGGGGATACCGAAAAAGCAGCCAGAAAAGAGCAAAAGAAATTCACTTTTCTAAGCGGAGATTAGCACCGCTGCTATCGGTGCGATAAACCCAAGTTTTTTGCTTATCAGTCAGAATAATTCGCCATCCTTGCACCAGTGCTTGAGTACAAAATTCCCCCGGTTTAGCTAATCCTAAACAACCGTCGGGCCAGGTTTTTGGTTGTGATGCTTGGATTTGTAAGCGATTAACCGATATCTTGGTTTTCCGACTCAAATCTTGACGGGTAGCGGTGATAACCGAATTAGGTGGCTCAGGAGATGCTAAACTGGGTGGCGCTAAGAGGAGAGAAAGCAGACTCACTAGCATTAAAGTGCCAGTTGCTCCCTGAATAATTCTCGTTTTACCGATTGGTACTTGCTGGCTTTGGCTAAAATTTTTTCTAGATATCATCTTTAGTGCTGCCTCTTTTCTGGGAGTGATAGTCCGAGCGAATCCTCCGGTTTATCACCAGTGTAACCGATACTATGTTCCCGCTCTGGTTTTCGAGCAGAAGCAGCAGTCACTCTCAGTTTTCGTTGTCATCTCCTGAAGACTTCCGCCTCTTTAAGTGGCGATGGCGATTAAAATAGATGAGGATGAACTATCTTAGATGGATGGGCTTATGTTATCTTTTTTCCTCCGTTGGTTGATTACCGCCGTCTCTTTATTGATTACAGCGCAAATAGTACCCGGTATAGAAATTAAAAATTTTACCGTGGCTTTGATAGCTGCTGTCGCTTTGGGTTTAATTAATGCTATTATTAGACCCCTGTTGATTCTTTTTACCCTGCCTTTAACTATTTTAACCCTAGGGTTATTTATTTTTGTGGTCAATGCCATTTCCTTTTCTTTAGCCTCCTATTTTATCAGTGGTTTTGAGGTAAAATCATTTTTTGCCGCTTTATTCGGTTCGATCGTTGTTTCGATCATTTCAGGAGTTTTAAATGGTTTTTTTGTTGACTAAAGTGGGCAATAATTCGGTTGTTTAAAACACCTTGGTTTACTCTGATTGATTAGTTTCTGCTCTAGAGACGTTGTTGCAATCAACGTCTCTCTATTTTTGGGAAAATGGCGATAGTTTTTATCTGGGAATCGGGAAATTAAATTGACAAAAATCATCGTTTGTGTTAAACAAGTTATATCGATTATTGATCATGGGGCTTGATGGGATATTTATTATTTTATGGATGATATCGCTTGGAACTAGAGCGAGGAAATATCTACGGGTTTAGCGTGGCTTTTGTGGGCAAGTTCAACTACTATTAGAATAGTGACTTTTTATGAAGATTTGCTTAACTGGAATGATCCGATCAAACAAAATAAATGTAATGATGTTAATTAGATAACTAATAAGCTTTCTTAACTATCCTTCCAGACAGCATAACTACAAAAGTGCAGAATGGAATTGTTGAGCTAAGTAAATTAACTAATCCCAAGCCAACTTTTCTTGTGTGTGTTTGCTTTAGAGTCACAATGGTCGCGGCAAAAGTTTTTTGTTGTCATTCAATTTAGATGGTTAAAAAAATGACAAATAACAAAAAAATCTTAGCAAATAAAACAAAATTTATACAGTTCTCATTATCGGTCAAAGAGGAGCAGGAAAAACAGTTTTGTTAACAGCATCTTATCGAACTTTCAAAAATCAAACAACTTCGGGAAATCGGGCTAATATTGTCTTGAGTTCTCAAGAGGAAGAAAGCGAAGAGGATATTGAAAAATTCCCAATTATGTTGCTAAAATAGGTCGATATACCCTCGCCACTTTAAAAATAAGTAACTTTGGTTTTAGTTTACAGCGACAATTCGCCGGTGAGATTCACCAGGATAAAAACTGGAAAAAAGATATAATTGTGTTAAAATCATTCACAAAAGCAAGCTGGAGTAATTAAACTTTACAGATCATGTCTTGGATCGTTGAACAACTGATTTATAGCAGTTTCTCACAACTGGGATTTAAATATATCGCTAGTGCAAATGTCCCCCTAGGGATTCAACAGGTTTTTTATCAACATATAGTCTCTCAGTTATGGGACACCTATAATCCTCCACACAGGAACTTTAAAGGAGTCTATATCTATCAAATTGACTCCTATAACACCCTCTTTGGTTGGTTAATTAACGATGGTGACGATGAATTTAGTCGTGGGGACATCCCCTACTTTCATTGTTATTATTTACAGGAACTACTCGACTCGAAAAAACTGGTTAAAATTCTTGCCTGTCTAGAGGCAGGTCCCCTAAAACGTATTTCCAGAGATGAGGCTAAAATCTCCCTTGATCCCGTAATTTTAGATGACAATTATCAGGCAAATGCCTTTGAATTAGGAATTAAACTTTCTAAAGATATTCGTCTGTTTAGCCACCGACAACTGCGGGAAGAAAAACCGCTGCAATGGTTTATCTCTTTGGAAGAAACTACAGAACGACCACATCCCACTGATAATAACTATGATGACTCTCAAAATACCTTTCCTAGGGAACCAAATTACCAGGCAGAAATTGCTAAAATTTTGGAAGAATTAGCCGAAAAACCGATCGCTATTGAGGGAATCATGCTTGTTTCTCCCCAGGGTCAAGCTTTGACTGATTCGATCGGTATGCCACAGAATAGTGCCTTAATCTTAGCAGGAACAATGATTTATCTTGCCAATAACACAAAGGAGGAATTAAGCTGGTTTGATGTGGAACAAATTGCTATTCGCAGTCCCCAGGGTCATCTGATTTTAACCCCTTGCAGTGACCAAGCTTTTCTTTTAGTGAAAACTGGCAAAACGATCACGGGATTGTTAGAGGGAGAAATCCAAAAAACTCGCTCAAAATTAGCAAAAATTCTCGCTATCTCTAACCTCTCTGTTAAATCCCACAGTTAATCCCCCACTTGATTCCGTTGTAAAAGAATTCGAGATCGTCCTCGAAACCGAAGATGATAACAGTACAGATATTCGTTACCCGGGTAGAACCTTACAGTGATCAGTAATCAGTAATCAGTAATCAGTAATCAGTGATCAGGAGATTATTTTTATTTATTCTCCCCTCTCCCTTCCCCCTAATTCATAATTCATAATTCATAATTCATACTAAATTTGGTTATTAAAAACTGATTATTTATTCCCCCTTTTGCCTCTTGCCTTCTGCCTCTTGCCTCTCCTGATATGTAGCCTATGCTCAACGGATTTAGTATCATAATTCATAATTCCCACACCCTACACCCTGATCACTAAAAACCGATGAACCAATTAAACTTAGAAGTTGCGGGAAAAAAAGAACGTTTAGATGCTTGGATGGGGTCACAATTGCCCGATTTATCGAGATCTAGGCTGCAAAAACTGATAGAACAGGGATATATACAGTTAAATGGTCAAATTTGCACCAATAAAAATACGAAAGTTGGTCAAGGCGATCGCTTAAAGATTACCATTCCCGACAGTCAACCCCTGCAATTAAGCGCCGAGGCGATCGAGCTTGATATTCTTTACGAAGACGAATATCTGATTATTATCAATAAACCTGCCGATTTAGTGGTTCATCCGGCCCCCGGTCACGAATCGGGAACCTTGGTCAACGCTTTACTACATCACTGCCCAAATTTAGCCGGAATTGGTGGAATTCAACGCCCTGGTATAGTTCACCGCTTAGATAAGGATACCACGGGCGCGATCGTTATTGCCAAAACCGACCAGGCCCATCAACACCTACAGGCACAATTAAAAACCAAAACTGCACGCCGGGAATACATGGCCCTTGTCCACGGTGTCCCTAAAAGCGAAACAGGTACAATTGATCTGCCGATCGGTCGTCACCGCAGCGATCGCCAAAAGATGGCTATTATTGCCGTGGAAAAAGGCGGTAGAAATGCCGTCACTCACTGGCAAATCAAGGAAAGACTAGGCAACTACACCTTAATGGAATTTCGCCTAGAAACTGGCAGAACTCATCAAATCCGCGTTCATAGCAGCCATATCGGTCATCCGATTCTTGGGGATCCCCTCTATAGTTCCGGTCGTTCCATCGGGATTAATCTACCCGGGCAATTACTCCACGCCCATCGTTTAATTTTAATACATCCGGTCACGGGGGAGAGCCTAGAAGCGATCGCTCCCTTACCCGCTATTTTCCCGAAAGTTTTAGCTATTTTACGCCAGAGAAACCCCTAGCGCACAAATTGCGGCATAATCTCCGCTGCTGTCCATAATCCGTAGATACCGCGACGATGCAGGGAAACCCCCGCTTTCAGATAACCAAAAGCTGGCCCGCAGACATTAGCCGCCATACTGGTTTCATCACCTAAAGTGAAGGTATGGGTGGAAATTTTGCCTTCAAAAGTCCGCCCCGTGACTTTAACATTGGTACTCAAGGGCTTTTTCGGGTTGCGCGTATCCACCACACCCCCGACGGAAACCCGATCGCGTCCACAGATTCCAGCCAATTCCAGCATAATATCGTCCGCGTGTTCCATATTTTCGAGGCTGAGAATGCCATTGGTTTTATTTAACAGCATTTCCACTTCCGCGTCACTCATCTGGTGGGCTGTTTCTGGGTCGTAACCGGGTAAATGGGCGATATCTTCGCGAATAGTGGCACGATAAGCCTCCCAGTTGGCGATTCCCACGCCAAAGGTGATTTTAACGCTGTGAATCTCTGCATAACTCTGGGAAGCTAGGGCAGCGGCCGCAGTTAACAGTCCGGGGGTAGCACCGCAGCCGGTCATGTAGGTGATGCCGGCGGCTTCTAGGTCTGTTTGTAGTGCTAAGATTTGTGCCATGGCGCTGGTACGTTTGAGAGCATCGACTAAAACCCCGCGCCAACCTAAGCGAATGAAAGTTTTAGCGATATCGGCCATGAAATTGTTAGGTAAATTCGGTAAGGCCAGAAAATAGCCTTCTACATCGGCAGTTTTGATTAATTCCTCGATACTGTTCTGGCTGAGACTGCCGTAATTTTCCAGATAACCGATCGAACCCCGGTCATGATAAATTTTGTTACAGGTATTGACATCTAGACCGTCTTTGTGGTATGCAAAACCGGCTTTATCGGCGGCGGCAGTCCAAAGCATTTCCTGTTTGGGGGCGAGAATTCTAGCGGCAGCCTGTCCCAAACCACCAAAACCTAAAACACCGATCCGAAGGCGATCGCTGGCTATTTGTTTATTCATATTTGTTCTGATTCCTATAGACAAAATTCTATGATCTCGGCGGTCGTGGTTCGCCGTTGCATCTCCTTTATTTTCAATTTATCGCTTCAGGTCGTCTTTTTTGTGTAGTTTTGTTAAATTATGCCCACTAGGTTAAAGTTCGCCCTTGACGATGAAGAAAAGTTACGGGAAACTTACAAAAAATGAAAGGGGTTGGCCGAGATAATATAAAGTTTTGCTAAAATTTTAACCAGATTGCTACGATTAGCAAACTATCGTAAATTAAAACGATAGGGAGCTTTGCAAACCCCAGATCACGCCGAGAAGAGCTATGAGCATGGAAAGCCTAGAGTTTATCATCTATCCCGATGGTCGCGTCATGGAAAAGGTGACAGGCATAGTCGGTTCATCTTGTCAAGAGGTGACGGCGGCGATCGAGGCACAACTCGGGCAGCTGATGTCTCAAGAGAAAACCTCGGATTATTACCATCAAACCGTCAGCCAGTCAGAGAAAGTCAGCAACGCAGCCACTTTTAGCGACTGGTAATTTTTCATTTTTCCCAATCCCTTTATTTAAGCCACTGAAAAGCCATGTCACACTTTAGCAATATCAAAACCAAAATCCGCGATCTATCCTACCTAAAAGCCGCCCTGAGCGATATGGGGATGGAATGGAAAGAGGGTTCCCACCCCGTCAAAGGTTATCAAGGTCAAACTTTAAGCGCAGAGGTGGTAATTGAGCAGCATAACAATTACGATATCGGTTTTCGCTGGAATGGTAACGAGTACGAGTTAGTTGCCGATTTACAATACTGGCAACAACCCCTAACCGTAGAAGGATTTTTAAGAAAAGTAAATCAAGGTTATGCCTACCACACCATTCTGGCAGAAACTGCTAAACAGGGTTTTCAGGTGGCAGCACAGGAAAAAAATACTGATGGTTCTATTCGTCTAGTGGTACAACGTTGGAGTGCCTAATGGCTGATTTTTCTCCCGAACGCTCTGGTTTTGAACCAGAGTTAGGGGGATTCCTGAGAGATTCCCCCGATCGCACTGGTTTTGAACCGGAATTGGGCGGTTTACTGCGCCAGAAAGCGGTTTACGTCGATGAGGTCACTTGTATTGGTTGTAAACACTGCGCCCACGTTGCCCCCAACACCTTTTTTATTGAAGGTGAATACGGTCGCTCTCGCGTCTATAATCAGGACGGTGACGAAGAAGAAATTATTCAAGAAGCGATCGAGACTTGTCCTGTTAACTGTATTCACTGGGTTAATTATAATCAGTTGTCATCTCTTGAGGAAGAACGCAAACATCAAGTGATTAAACAGTTAGGTTTTCCTCAGATTCACAAGAAATTTAGCCCCGCAGATTTAGACATTTAGGGTGGATAGGTGCAGCCTCATCCACCTATTATTTCCTAGAAGTCAAGTTTGTTAAGTAAAGAGCCGCTATGTACGTTTTAATTGGTGGGGCGGGAATGATGGGGCTAGGTTTAGCCCAACAACTTTTAGACTTGGGACACACCGTCGCCATCGTTGATGTGGACCCTTTAGCTTGTCGGTTTGCCCGGGAAAAAATTGGTGTCATGGCCTTTGAGGGGAGCGCTGTCAGCACGAAAGTTCTGCTAGAGGCGGGGATTCGACAAGCTAAGGCGGTTGTTGCCGCATTGAGGGACGATGCGATGAATCTAGCCCTAGTCACCTTGTCCAGAAGTTATGGCATTTCCCATATTGTGGTGAGAATGTGCGATCGCGAATTTCTCGAGGCCTATCGTCTTGCTCGAGCTAGTCACATCATCAGCACGATTGATTTAGCCGTTGTCACTATGGCCAATGCGATCGAATACCCCGAAGTAGAATCGATGATGCACTTTGAACAGGGACAAGTGGAGGTGCTAAAGCTGCCCGTCCCCAAGGATTGTTATGTAGCTGGGCGTACCGTTGCCCAAATCGCTCAAGATGCCAACTTTCCGACCGGTTCGCTGATTATTGGCTATCAGTGTCACGCTTGTGCCAGTTTAGAGATTCCCAACGGCAATACCGTCCTAGAAGCCGACTCAACTATTCTGGTGGTCACTCGTCCGGAATTCGTCAAACCTATGATCGATTACCTCGGCATTCAAACTAATCATCGTCCAACGATAGAAGTTTCTCATCCAAACCTTTAACGTAGGATTGTACCAAATCTTCTGGTACAATGCGTTTGCGAAGTGCATCCCCCAGGGCTGCCTTCTCGGCGAGGAACAATCGTCGTCGAATTGCATCTAACTGACCGTAGTTAGGCTCCATTTGCCCCGATCGAGACTGATTATAAGCATCCCGCAGCCGCCGTTCCGATACCGCCACTTTTGCCTGATAAGATGCCCACAGTTCTTCGTACACTGCTTTCGGTAAAACACCGGATTTCAGTAAATTGGCTAACTCATCTTGTGCCGCTTTCGAGGCGATCAACTGCAGCTGTAACTGTCCAATATCCCGTGTTACTGCCGAAACCTGACTAATATTGAGCTTTTTAATTAACCAGGGTAAGGCTAATCCTTGGATAACCAGAGAAAATAACACAGAGCCAAAGACTAGCTCGATGATCAATTCCCTCCCTGTTAGAGCCAAAGGAATGGCAACCGCTAGGGCCATGGAGAGTGAACCCTTGATGTTGCCCAAAATCAGAATATGTTGCCAGCGTAAGGGGATTGGTCGATCGATCCAGCGAAGTACCGATAGTAACGAATATACTGACAGAATACGCCCCAATTGATAAGCCAAAATGACCAGCACAATCGATGGTAAGGTTTGCCATAGTGTCAAGGGGTTGATTTCAATACCAATAAGCAGAAAAATAAAGGTATTGACGATAAAACCGGCGTATTCCCAAAAACTGATCAGGGTAATGCGATCTGATGCAGAGGCGCTGCGAGGCAGCCCCAAGTTACCAAAGACAAGTCCAGCAATAACTACCGCCACCGCTCCCGATACACCCAAAAACTGCCCGAGTTGAAAAGCTCCCAAGGCAAGCGCAACCGTAAGCAGCAGGCTACTAAGCGGATCCCGTAAGCGCACATAGATGGGCAGACACAGATAGCCTAGGACAGCGCCCACTAATCCCCCACCCAGAGCAACGATCAACACTTCCTTGATGACTTGTGTGGTGCTGATGGTTCCAGTCGCGTAAATCACCAAGAGCAAATTGAAGGTGACGAGTGCGGCTGCATCATTAAATAGTGTTTCCCCTTCCACAATAGTGGAGAGCCTAGAGGGAACCCGAATTTCTTTAAAGACGGCAATTATTGAGACAGTATCGGTATTTGCCAGAATCACTCCCACCAGTAAGGCGGGAATCCAATCTAGCCCCAGCCCGAATTTTACCAAAACTGCAATAATCGCCGCAGAAAAAACCGAGCCGGGTCCTGCCAGCAGAGTGATCGGTTTAAAGGTGCTGCGAAGACGGCTGATATCCGTATTAATCGCCGCTTCAAAAATCAGAATCGGCAGAAAAAGGTTAAGCACTAAAAACGGATCTAAGCCAATACGACGAGATAACAGATCGGTAATCGGTAATCCTGCTAAGACTAAACCTGCCACATAGGAAATGCGTAATCGCTGGGTTACTAGAGCCACGGCAGTGGCAATCAGTAGCAGCAGGATTAAGATAAGAACCAGTTCAGGAATGTCTCCCACCGTTTGGCTGTTCACAGCAGAACTGCTATCCAAGGATTTTTGTTGTGCTGCCCAGGCTACTAATAATTCTCCCCTCATAAGACGATATTCTTGGTAAAACCGAGAATTAAGAACTTGGCTATTTTTATAATATAAGGGAGGTTATGGCAGTTACAGCCTTTCTCAGAAAGATGAGGTTAGTTATTGTAGCTAAAATACTTGATGAGTAAGGATTACTCTGTACTTCATCTCTAGGAGAAAGAGTGAGAAATTTTCTATTTACCCGGTGATTACTGTGGGGAGGGAAAAGTTAGAGGCAATCGGGGCAAAATGATAAGTATTTTATATGCAAATACCTTCAATACTTAAAAATATTTAAATTTACAATTGGTAATATTTATTTTTACTTAAGAATTTATTGAGAATAATTTCTATTTATTTACGAGATAGCAATACTTCCAGCGATTCTGGTATAATTTTGCATTATGCTATGGTGGATTTTTCTGTGCTTTTTTGGACTTTTCAAGGTCTAGCTTGCCTTGAAACCATTGCTAAATCTAGACTTTCCCTTTTAGCCAAACCAAACACTTTCGCCAATTATCCCTTTTTTCCCCAACAACGTTGATCTAATTTTTGTGTAGTTTTGTTGCAAAGTCAAATTTTTTTTGACAAAATGCCTAAATTGTGGTAGAGACGAAATGAGGGGATTTAGCATCATTTCTAGCTCCAGTGTTTCCTAAAACCAGAAATTTAGTACCTCACCCTTAAGATAACAGCTAAGTAGGGTTTGTTCAAAAAGGCCTAGGATGGGGTCAGGCAGAAGGCAGGAGTTTAAGGCTTTGTTGCTCTCCTTTTTTGTACCAGTTTGCCTACTACAAGAAGGATAATGCAAGGTTTTTGAAGGTCTCAATCTATTTTCGCAGCATGAACATCGGCTCTTAAAAGGTCAAAAGTCTTATTTTAAAAGGGTTCTACCATTATCTAGCAAGCCCTAATTACTATAGCGTTTCCTAAGCTAGTGAGGTACACCTATTTTCTTCCCTTTTGCCTCTTGCCTCTTGCCTTTTGCCTAAAACCCATAACTTTTGTACCTCAGCAGACTGAAAAACGCTATATCATAATATTTCTTCTCAAAAAAAGAGGAGAAAAAAGCAAGTTCTGCCTTTCTCTCCTCCAGTCTAGCGATTAATTACATTGGAACAGTAGCCAGTAATCTTGAACTACTATTCACCGCTTTAGTAAGCACCGTTATTTTTGGGAAAAACCACAACACCGATAGTTCTGAAGATTACCCAGATATCGGTTAACCAGTTACGCGAATTAACGTAATACACATCCATCTGCACCCGCATGGGATAGGGAATGTCATTACGTCCAGAAACTTGCCATAAACCAGTTAAACCGGGGCGAATAGTTAAAACTTTGTCGATGCGATTGCCATATTTCTGCAATTCTTCAGGAACTAAAGGCCGCGGACCGACGACGCTCATATCTCCACGCAGGACGTTGAAGAATTGGGGAAACTCATCTAAACTGGTTAAGCGGAGAAACTTGCCAATCCAAGTTATGCGGGGATCGTCCTTGAGCTTGAAATTATCTTCGAATTCCGCTCGCAGTTGGGGGGAGTCTTCCATCAGTCTCTCTAATACCTTATCCGCATCCATTACCATAGTACGGAACTTGATACAGTTGAAATGCTGGAAGTTTTGACCGACGCGCTTCTGCATATAAAAGACCGGACCGGGGGAACTAATCGCGATCAATAAGGCTAAGATTAAATAAAGCGGCGAAAAGAAAATTAGAACCGATAGGGAGAAAACGATATCGAATAATCGTTTTGAGGTATCGCCGTCTAAAGCTATTAACCAAGATTTTTGATGCCGTCTACCAGAGACCGAAGGTTTGAACCCTCGCTTCATCAAAGCTTGTAGAGCCTTGACGGAGATAAGTTGGCTATTAGCAGTCATCTTACTCCTTCACATCACACACACCACACAGTATCTATGATAAAGCCACAAGACTGAAAAAACAAGTCTTCGGGTCAATAACTGGCACTGGCCATTCTAGAGCCTTTGTACTGAAAAATCTCTAATTAGGGTTTGCGGCAAAAAGTTTGTTGGTGGGGTTAGGAGTCAGCAGTCAGCTTACTGTTCACTGAGAAAACTTCCCGCTCTCCTATAGCTTTTAAACAGGATTTAGTATTATGGGACGCTTTTGAACCAGCAAAAATTAATTATGCAAGAGGTTTAATAAAAAATAAGGCTCTTCTGGTTTCTGTGTGGAAACGAGGTCTATACTGATAGTTTCTTCGACAAAATAGTCCTAAAAGTGTTGCCCGATAAGCATTTCACGATTCCATAAGCAAAAATTATCACACAAAGTCGAGAAGAGCCAAAATAAAAGAGCATCAGCAAATGATGCTCTTGGTCACTGAATATCTAAGTAGTTACAGCTTTAATCCTAAGGATTAAGTATGCTGTTGTCTGCGCTCGTCTGCTGAGTTCTGAATTTTGGCTCCCGAAAACGAAACCTTTATACTTCATCATTTAAGATAAATCCCCTACTTAGGCGGTGCGTTTTTTCATACTACTTAGTTCTCGAATGCCTAACCAACCGATCAAACTGTAGCAAATCGATAGCAACATACTTTGAATACCAATTCTTAACCACTGTTTCAAAGCCTCCAAGTTGGCTTGGCTTTCTGCCTGTTTTCGCCGCTCTTGCAGCTGAGTTTGTAGCTGATTTTTGATCTCATCTAATTTCTGTTTAAATTCCTTCGGGCTTTTGGATAAATCGCGTAAATTAGTTAATTGCTCTCTTTGTTGACGAAGGGTTTGTAACTGTTCCGTGTTGATCGGTTGTCCTTGGAAACGACCAGTTTCAATCACTTGAGTTCTCTGAGATATCTGCTGGTCTAATAGTTGGGGATTTTGCGATAGAGTATTTATCTGGGCTAAGAAAGCTTGAATTTGTCCCTCCCCCTGGTCAACACCCTGTTCAATTTGAGTCAAAGCGTTGTTTTTAATCTGGTTGATATTATTGATGTGAACGGGAATCATCAACAGAAAAACTAACCCTAACAGTGTGGAAAAAACAAAGAGCGGCCAACGCAATTCAAAGCGGGATTTCCTAGTAATGACATCTCTATTATTAGCGTCAATCCAGTAAGCGATTAAAACGAGAACGATACCGAGGAGAGGAACAATTCCTCGATCAACAAAGGTGGTGACGAACCCTACCTGCCACTGGGATTGACTGAATTGATAGGGCAGCGGCAGGATAAACCCATCCAAAAGGAAGGAAAGAATGAAAACCAATCCCGTTAATTTTAGGGACAAAGAAGTAAAACTGTTCATCTCTGTTTCTGTAATGGTATGTCAATGAATAGATTCATTAGTCTGTTTAAAAGTTCTCCCTGGGGATTCCCAGACGGATTTTGCCGAGAGGCACTCTGACAAACTGCAATTTCCAATTAACTCTCGCTCAACCTCCCGCTAAACCTTACTTTAAATCGTTCTGCTTGTCAACCCCTTTCGAGAATCGACTCTAGAAATATTACCTCAATATGGTATCGGTAAACCTATCCCTGTCAAAGAATAAAATTTTCCCAAGCTCTCAGACAACTGGAGTTGAGACTAAATGTTTACCCAAGCGGCGATCAACGAAGCTCAATAGCGATCGCTATCTCAACGGTCGAAGTCTGTTGTTTACATATATTAATAGATCGAGAATAACAAAAAGGGAGAAAATAAAAAATACAAGGTTGGGTTGAAGCATGAAACCCAACGCCTACTAGAAAGTAGCGACTGTCTTGATTGTCAAGGGGTAATTCAAAAAAACTAAAGCAGTTGCCGTAAAACTCAAAATCTCAAGCCAGAAAAAAGCGCAGTAAAAGCTAAGCTGTTCAGGTTAAACCAAAGCAAGCGCAACCCTTGATTAGAGATAACAAGGATCGTGAATCTCTAGGAACAAGGTTGTAAATTATCAGGAAGCTGCCAAGGCTGATTTTGGCGAACCATTGCATTAAGAATAACTAAGATTTTCCGCACACAAGCAGTCAGAGCCAGTTTTTTTGATTTACCTCGTCCGACTAGGCGTTCGTAAAAGGTTTTAATCACCGGATTATGACG
>NZ_JADBUN010000181.1:0-6098 GCF_020245625.1 Microcystis sp. M049S2
TCATTGATTTCTTGAGTCTCGACAATGGGATTGTTATTGAACTCTAGGTATAGAGTATCCGTATCTTGAAAGTAGGTGATTTTCATGGCTGACTTGGGTTATCAATAGTTTCTAATCTTCTTCTAATAGTGATTCATTTGGCGGCGATTGCGGTTTTGAGAATTGTCCATCATATTTGAAAGTTAAGCGACAGCGAAGCCTGTATATTGACGTATTTTAGGTTCATGGAATCCCAAAACAATATCTTCTTTAGCAATGCCTGCGCTTAGTAATTCTTTGGTGATACCGTCTTCGGTGTTGTCACATTGTACCCAAATTTTCTCGTTAATAATTTCTAAATGAATCAGACAATCATGATAACGCTGATTCTGTTGCCAACCTTCTGAAATGACGAGATATTGATCATTCTGAGGATCAAAAGCTAG
This sequence comes from Microcystis sp. M049S2, assembly GCF_020245625.1. NCBI lineage: Bacteria > Bacillati > Cyanobacteriota > Cyanophyceae > Chroococcales > Microcystaceae > Microcystis > Microcystis sp. M049S2. The sequence continues at coordinate 426 of NZ_JADBUN010000181.1, forward strand.
ACGATTTTGAATGTCCGCATTGTTATAAATAATTTGGCTATAGGGGACAAGAATCTGATGAATAATTTTGCGGTAATGGTTTAGTTTATCCATTGGGTGATTACCTCAGTTTCGGGGTTAAAGATAATTAGTTTTAGTGTTTTTTCTTCAAGGAGTATTTGACCAATTTCTTGATGAAATAAGCTGTTGAAAGTTTTTTCCCGAATAGCAAGATAAAGAGTTCTATCTAAAAGTTGGCGAAAGTTTTATCTTAGACTGAGACTAATTCAGGTTCACTGATCAGCCGTAGAAGTTTTGAGTGATCAACGGTTTCCATCGCAAAGGTTTGGCCGTTTTGATCGGTAAAATCAATCAGAAAAGCTTGCTGATTAAAAGACATTAAAACAGTTCCCATTTGTCCGCGACGCAGAAGGATGGGCTGATGGGTCGTTTTGTGAGTAGCCGTAACATCTTCCGTTAGGGCAACGAGATCGTATTCTTGAATGGTGTTCATCATGGGCTAGTTAATTAATGGGATAGACATTAGTAAGACGAGGAAAATTTTCAGTTATTTGGACAATCCAGCAACTTAAAATTAAGGATTCTCCGATGTCGGTACAGAGGTTAAATTTCAGATCATAGTGAGTGCCATATTGATCGATTTTATAAAGTTCGGCTTCTCCTTCCATTACTGCTTTTTTAAGAGCATTTTCTAGGATTTCTTTATTAGCTAAGGTAATCCCTAATCTTTGTTTGAAAAGCAAGGCTTTATGTTTTCCTTTTGAATGCTCAGGATTGAGGCAGTAACGTTCAAGTTTGTCTCCTAGGTTGGCTTGATCGGCATTGGGAAGTTTCATTTTATTTGTTGGCTTCTCCTAGGTTTCCCTGAATTTGCCCTAACAATTCCTCACAATCTTTAACCAAGGAAATCCCCAATTCTTGGCATAATTCAAGCGCTTGTTGGCAGTAGTTGAGAGCGCGATCGCAGTGATTCATTTTGTGGGCTATTTCGACAAAGGCTTTTCAATGATTCTTTATCTACCGAAATTTTACGGGAAATAACGATAGAATTCTCGACGATGAAGAACACGAGCAAATGTAATTGTATCTTCTTCAACAAAAAAACCAATTCTATAGTCACCAATTCGGATACGATAGGCATTATATTCTCCTTTTAATTTTTTAAGGTTGTTAATTTCGCTTAGCTGCTTAACTGCTAAAATATCAGTAAAGACAAGGTTTTTTATGACTGAGTAAGAGGAGGTACTTTTTAAATCTTTAAGATCCTTGATAAAAGTAGGAAGATAGTTGATTTTCATTCTTTTTCTAATTCAATTAAAGCTTCCTCCAAAGTTAAGGGAGTTTCATCTTTAACGTCTATCATGGCGCAATAGAGTCCAGTATCTTCATAGGTTTCTATTATTTGTTGATAGTCTTCAAAGTTAATAATAACTTGCTGTATCTGACCTTGATTATCTGTAATCAAGTCTTGAGCAAAGGGATAATCTTTGATGTTCATAATTAATTGTTCCTCATTTTGCTTGGGTTTCTAATCCCCTTCTAATTTGATATTGATTATTTTCGATCAGAGAACGGGCAGCATCACTAAGATTATTATCACCTTCGATAAACCATAAAAAGGCGTGGGTATCCATTAAAATTTTCATGGCATATATTCCTCAAATTCTTCGATGGGATCATCAAAATTGTCAAGCATTTTAACGATGCCTTTTGCGCTTCCATATTGGGGATGTTTAACAGTGGGAGCAAGAGAAATGATTTGAAAGTCTTGACCTTCATGATTCTGGATAATAACTTGTTCACCTTTTGAGGCAGCTTTAAGGAGTTCAGAAAGTTGATTTTTAGCTTCATCTACGGTTAGTTGCATCATGGTTTTATTGGGTTAAATTTCTCAGATAATAATATAATTTATCGTGATTTAATCCTTGCTCAAGTATTGTTCAAGGGTCACATAGTCGCCTGATTGATATTCATCGCGAACTTGTTGAAGTTCTGCTAAGGTTTCCTCGTCGTCTTGATAGGAAGTTTCTTCTGCTTGAAAAATTTGTTGTTCTAGTATTTCTAATAATTGTTGTTTTTGCGTTAAGTCAAGGGATTTAATCGCTTCAGTTAGAGATTCAAAAGTGATTTTAAGATTGATGGTGGTACTCATGAAATTTCTCCTAATTTGACAGAAGCTGAGGTTCATTTATCAAAAAGGTTATTTACTTAATTTTACTACATTCTCCTGAATTTGTGCAGAATAATTTTGTTATGACAAATTTTATAAACTTGAAGCTAATTGAGGTGCGACAATAGTTTCTAGGGAAAAAGCATTCAGATCCGTTAAGTTTCTGGCCTGTTCCAAGGTGATTGCACAAATGTTCCCATTTTTATCAAGATCGACTAAGGTATTTTCATTGATTTCTTGAGTCTCGACAATAGGATTGTTATTGAACTCTAAATATAGAGTGTCCGTATCTTGAAAGTAGGTCATTTTCATGGCTTAAAATTCCTATCAAAAAAAGCATTGTGAACTGTGATACCATCTTCGAGTAAGACAACCCTCAACGCTTTGTTGTCTATTTATTCAATATCAAAATGTTGAGTTTTCTTCAAAAATATTTTTGATAAAATCATATTGTTTAGGGAAAAACTGCATTTTTGTATAATACAAAGGAGATTTTACATGAATATAACCTTTAGCATCATTTGCCCATTCACCGAGCAACATATCGTCACCATATAAATAACCATGAAACTTTGGAAAAGTATGCCAATATTTAATTTCTATTTCTACATTATTTTGCCTCAGTTGTTCATCCTCAAGTATAAATTCAAGGTTTCGATTAATCTTATTTTTAAAGTTTATCGATAATCGATTGGTTGAGATATATATATCAATAAGTTCATCACTCAATCTTTTCAGTATGAGCCTACTAATTTTAGGCTTTTTATCTAAATTAGCCTCATGAAATATTCTTGTAATCCATGCGTAAACAAAGTCTCCCTCTCCAATTGAAACATATAAGTCGTTCAGGATGTCTTTTTTTGTGACAATGTCTGTGAGAATTGCATAGTACTGTTCTGACCTTGTAAGCTGTTCGACTTTTCCAGTTAAATCAAATGTGAGAAGTTGCAGATTTGCTTCGGTTTGAGGCTTAGTATCCATTAAAGCAGTAACAGCAACAGGAGGCGCGGCGGTTTTCTCAGGTCTAGCGATCGCTTTTTTAGAGGGTTCAGAGCGCCTTTTATGCCACTCCTCCGAAAATTTAGTCAAATTTGTTGTCTTATCGCCGCATTTCGCCCACAGAGTTAGGGAGAACCGCCATTCCTCCGACCCCTGCTGTTTGAAACGCTCATCCCGAAGAATGCCTAGATAATCGGCTAAATAGTGGCTAATCGCGTCCCTAACTTGATCTTTGGTCAATTTTTCCCCTTTCTGCTCTGCCAAGCGTACTAAAGCCGCTAAATTCGTCTCAACCCGCAAAAGTTTCCCCTCTTCCCCTAGAGCCAGCTTGACTCCCCAATCATTATCCTCACATTGACAGTGAGCCACATGATCTAATAAGACTTCAAACAAGCGTTTGACCCTTTTTTCAACAGTTTCGCCATAACTCTTCTTAGGCATGGGATTAGATCGGTAGAGGTTTGGGATAGCTTATTTTAGTCTATTTTTTGGGATGATGAAAAACACCTAAGGGACTTGCGCTTTGATAATGTACCTTTTGGGCGAACGCAGTTCGCCCCTACATTGTGGACAAAATTTGATAATGTAGGGGCGCAAGGCTTGCGCCCTCCGATCGATCAGGTTTGCTGATCACCATAAGTAGGGGGAGAGCCTTCAAGATGTTGATGATGAAAAACACCTAATCAGGCAAAACCTAGGGGCCGAAATTGAGCATCGTTGATGATTTTAACCGTTTCTCCTGATTGCTTAATCACAAATAAACCGCGCCGATAAGCATAACTATCTATCCCCTGATCGATTTCAATCCCCGCTACTGCACCATAAACCTGAAAGTCTCGAAATTGGGGAAAGGCTAACTTAAATCGCTGTAATCGATCGAGAAAGTCATCTACATCATCCTTCGAGAGTCGAGATTTACACTCCACCGCCACTAACTCACTGCCATTCACCGCCAGAATATCAATTTCCATCGCTGCCCCGGGACGTTTACTTTTTAAGCGACTCATGGTTTGGGTGACATCAATCCCCCGTTCTTGAAATAACTGCACAACCGCCGGCTCTACCATTTCTTCTATAAAAAGACACAAAGGGGTGGTTAAGTTATTGACGGCTTCGGTGGTGGCTCGTACCAGCTTTTTCAATTCTTCCATCGTGTGATCGGCTTCAGCACTACGGCGATCGGCTTCAGCACTGCGGCGATCAGCCTCAGCACTACGGCGCTCGGCTTCAACATTGCGGCGCTCGGCTTCTTTTTGGAACTCGGCAAATTGAGCCTCGGTTCTTTCAAACAGTTTGTAAATATCGGCGATCGTAATAGCTTCTGACATGGCGTGTTCTTGTCTATTTGAGCAAAGCCGATCCTATTCTAGCAACTCGGCTGGTTGAGAGTATATCGTTCTTTTACCCATCACTTGCTGACAGGATAAATCCGACACCATCCCGACCAAAAATCGCAAATTTTTTCCTCGAAAAGTTTGGGGTACCCCACTCCCCCAAAGCCTCCCCCAAAGCTGAAAGCCTTAGCCAATCAGCTTTTTATTATGCAATTTTTTTTAATTAGACCTCTTGCCTTAGCACATACCCCAGATTTTTTCATAGCAAGTATCAACCTATTGAAGTGGGGAAAATCTTATGTTTTCAATGCTTACGTTCTCAACTGCTACCCTAAAAAACCACCTCAAAAAAAACGGTTTTTTTGTCTTCGATAACCCTTGCGGCGATCGCTGGTTCCAATGTTTAGAGGATATTACCCAAGCAACCCCCGTTATCCAAACTAACGGAGAGATTATCTATCCTATCAAAGCAAATCCTGACGCTATGGGAAAAAGTGATGCACAATCCCCCGGAATTGGGCTTTTACCTCATACAGAATGGTCTTACAAAGCTATCCCTCCTAAATACCTCTGTTTGCGCTGTAAAACTCCGGATCGTTGGGGTGGGGGTGCGACGACTTTGGTTAAGTTTGATGACTTAATGCGTCATTTTACCCTTGAGGAACAACATTTTATGGCGGCTCAACCTCAATATTTTATGTCCAAAGACGGCAAAGAAAGCTGTTTTGCACCAATCTGGCAACGAGATGCCGAAATCATCCGCTTTAGCTATAATGTGCTGGTTTATCGGGAATTTAGCCCCGATATTAATAAACCGATCGCTTCTGGTCTAGATTCCCGTTTAATGGCTTTATGTGGCAAATTTTTGGCACTGTTTGAAGCCTGTCACGTTCCGCTCTATTTAAAAGCAGAACAGATCTTGATCATGGATAATTATACTTGTCTCCATTCTCGCCAATCTTACATTGACCCCAATCGCTGTCTTGAAAGGGTAATGTTTGATGTTCCCTAACGGGAAATCGGGGTTAACTAGGGTCTGCTGAAAAAGTTTGTTGGTGGGGGCAGGGTGTGGGGTGTGGGGTGTGGGGTGTAGGGTTTTACCGATTTTGAGGTAGTCAGTTACCTAATTTTCAGGGAAAAAGTACCTGAATTTTACCCCCGATCCCTCCA
>NZ_JADBUN010000182.1:0-10368 GCF_020245625.1 Microcystis sp. M049S2
TGAGGTAGTCAGTTACCTAATTTTCAGGGAAAAAGTACCTGAATTTTACCCCCGATCCCTCCAATGGTCGGCACTTTTTGAGGTCAAAAAAGTCTAAAAGCCTTATCCAACAAGGTTTTTAGATTTATTCAGCAAGCCCTACTTATATCGGTATTCAGCCGTTTATAGTTCTCATTTCCCTTACAGTAGTGATAGTTGGACTCGATCGCAAAGATGTTTTCGTTCTTGAAAATAATACTGTCCAACCGTGTAAAGCCCTAGATTGTAGAGGTTTTTACTCAGTCGGCAGTTCTCCCAAGGCGTTAAATTCCCTCGCTTCAAGTCCGGGTATCTGGTTCGTTTGAGTCAGGTACATGGCTTCTCGCTGAAAATGCCTAGTTTTAGCGAGATGTATTTTAAATGTCAAGCCGTCCTAGAAGGACGGGGTTTCAAACCCAAAATTTCCGATGAAAAACGACGCTAAAATTATCGATCTCGTCATCCGGCTGTTTTTTCTCGGCCTGTTGTTATTTGCCGGTTTTACCTTACTGCGTCCCTTCCTAACCATGATCCTCTGGGGAGCAATTCTAGCGATCGCTTGGTATCCGCTCTTTCTCTGGTTAAAAAAGTTACTCGCAGGCCGGGCGAAACTAGCCGCAGTTCTCCTCACCCTAATTTGTCTAGGGATTATTATCGGTCCGGTGAGTGGCATTGCAGCGGTTCTGGCCGGTAATCTGCGAACGCTGGCCGAGTATATCGATACTGGTGCGGCGGTGATTCCCCCTCCCCCCGACGATGTGGCCACCTGGCCGCTAATTGGCGAAAGGATTGCCAGTCTCTGGCAGCAGGCATCAAATAACACGGGTCAATTTCTTCAACGCTTCGAGCCACAATTAAAAGAAATGGGGAAAATCTCGCTTTCCCTGGCTACCAGTACCGGTCTGACGGTGCTGAAATTTATCGCCTCGATTCTGATTGCGGCGGCCCTCACCCTCTCCGCTAAAAATCTGACTCACCTGATGAACCGGTTAGCGGAAAAGATCGCCCCAGGTCGAGGAATCGCGCTGGCCAGTCTTACCGCCTCCACCGTCCGCAATGTGAGCCGCGGTATTATTGGCGTTGCCATTATCCAGAGTCTTTTGATTGGCATCGGTTTAGTAACGGTGGGAACGCCTGCGGCCGGTTTATTAACTCTCCTCACCCTAATTTTGGGCATTCTGCAAATTGGCCCAGGTTTGATTGTCTTGGGGGCGCTCATTCACGCTTGGGTAACACTGCCCAATTCCATCGCCCTATTGTTTACCATCTGGATGATTCCCGCCACCTTGGTGGATAATTTCCTCAAACCGATCTTAATGGGGCGCGGCCTGCCCATTCCCATGGTGGTGATTCTGCTAGGGGTGTTCGGGGGAGTGATCGCCTACGGGATTATTGGTTTATTCGTCGGGCCGGTTCTGCTCGGTCTTTGCTACGAGTTAGTCAGGGCTTGGATTGGCGAGGATAGCTCCGAACCAGTGGCAAATAGCCATGATCAGCCAATCTAAGGGCAGATATGTCTAATTTTTGCCTTGAAAAGGCTCACCGGTTTGGTAGTTGTCATCCGTGGCCACTACCTTATTTTTACCCGGAGTCGCTAGACTCAGTTTTGGGGCTTATGCAGAAACTCAACAAAATGCAGAAATATCTCCTAAAGAAATCATCTTTGGCCTGTAATCGCTAATCTTTGCTTCTCCTCTCATCCCTTAACCCCCCAAATGAGCATTGCCAAATTAATTATCTCGATCGTCGCTCGACTTTTGACCGGGGCAATTTTCTATCAACCGACAGGAGAGAAAATTATCGCCCTTACTATCGATGATCTACCCACCCCCAACGATCCAGAAGGAAAATCCACCGATCGCATTTTAGCAGCGATCGCCGCTCATAATCGAGAAAAAGCCAGCCCGGCAACTGCCGTCAAGGCGACTTTTTTTCTGATCACGGGACACCTACAACCGAACTCCACCTTGATTGAGAGCCTCATCGCCCAAGGTCACGAAATCGCTAATCACGGCACCCAAGATCTGCGTACCAGTCAACTGGCTGCCGACGCTTTTGCTAGTCAGTTTCGGGAAGCTAACGATATTTTAACTCGTCTTGCCGGTCTTGCACCGCGCTGGTATCGTCCCGGTCAAGCCTTCTATAATCAATCTATGCGCTCGTTTTTGGGGAAATTCCCCGGCTACGAGTCCCGATTTGCCCTCGCTTCCATGATCCCTTTAGATACCGGAAAAGCAACGAATCACCCTCAATTTACCACTTGGTATATCTCGCAATTTATTTTCCCCGGGGCGATTTTAGTGCTTCACGGTGGGTCTCCCGAAAGAGATGAAAACACGGCGATCGTGCTGAAGAATTTATTAGCGAAATTACACGATCGAGGTTATCAGGTGGTGACTCTCAGTCAATTAGTTGATCACAAACGTTATTAGGTAGTCGTGCAAAATTAATTTCTTGCTTAGGATAGGCAAAAGGCAAGAGGCAAGAGGCAAGAGGTAGTTAGATATGTGGAATTAATTTTGCTTAGGTACTTAGGGGACATTTTAAGAATAAGAAAAGATGATGGTAATCTGACAAGATTTATAGTGCCGATAGTTGGGCTTAAGTGGGGAACAAGAGTCGCTCGATTTAGCAGTGGAATTAGCCCTACAATCGGCGTAAGGCTAATTCATGAATTAGCCCTACAATCGGCGTTGTCAAATTGAAAGATGCTCCGAATCAGCACCGGAGCATTGCCTCTTTCCTCTTCTGATCTGACAACGACATTTTTTTCTTGGCATAAGTTGATATTTGAGAGACGAAAATATAGAAGCAGCTGATTATTTATTAACCTACTTTTTTTAATTTTTAACGGGTTAGGACTGAGATATACTGAAATTGTTGCTTATAGATCACTACTATGGGACGTTTAGCGCTGATCAGCGTGACTGACAAAACTGGAATAGTTGACTTTACCCGTCAGCTAACAGAAGAATTTGATTTTGAAATTATTAGCAGTGGAGGAACCGCCAAAACACTGCAATCGGCGGGAATTCCCGTGATTAAAGTGGGAGAATACACAGGATCTCCTGAAATCTTGGGCGGAAGGGTGAAAACTCTTCATCCTCGCATCCATGGCGGTATTTTGGCTAGACGGGATTGGCAGTCAGATTTAGCGGAAATGGAGGCTAATCAAATTCGTCCTTTTGATTTGGTGGTGGTTAATCTCTATCCCTTTGAACAGACGATCGCTAATCCTGATGTTACCACCGCTCAGGCGATCGAACAAATCGATATTGGCGGTCCGGCGATGTTACGCGCCTCGGCTAAAAATTTCGCCCATTTGACTGTCATCAGTAACCCGAAGTATTACGAGCGGTATTTAAGCCAATTACGGCAAAATAACGGCGAAATCTCCCTGGAATTCCGCCAAAAAATGGCGGGAGAAACCTTCGCCTTAACCAATGCCTACGATGGTGCAATCGCATCCTATTTCGCCAGCTTAAACGGGGAAACGACGCGCTTTAATTTGGCGGGAAATGCCCTGCAAACCCTGCGTTACGGCGAAAATCCCCACCAAAGTGCCACTTGGTATGGTAGCGGTACAATGGCTCACGGTTGGGGAAAAGCGACCTTATTACAGGGAAAAGAACTAAGTTATAACAATTTAGTCGATTTAGAAGCAGCCCGCCGTTTAATCGTCGAATTCGGCAGGGAAGAACCAGCCGCCGCTATCTTGAAACACACTAATCCCTGTGGGGTGGCGATCGGTGATAGTTTAGTGGAAGCTTATACTAAAGCTTTTAACGCCGATGCTATCTCAGCTTTTGGGGGTATTGTTGCCCTAAATCAAGCCATAGATGAAGCAACCGCTAAAGAATTAACGAAAACCTTCCTAGAATGCGTGGTTGCTCCCGATTGTAGCCCCGAAGCCCGGGATATCCTCGCTAAAAAGTCAAAAGTGCGGATTTTATTGCTGCCGGATTTAAGCACGGGAGAAAAACAAACAGTAAAAGTTATCGCCGGCGGTTTTCTAGTACAAGCGGCCGATGATCTGGTAGAAACCCCAGATGATTGGCGCGTGGTGACAGAAAAACAACCCACTGCCGCACAATTAGCGGAATTACTGTTTGCTTGGAAAGTATCTAAGCACGTTAAATCTAACGCTATTGTGGTGACAAAAAATCAAACTACTTTAGGCGTTGGTGCGGGGCAAATGAATCGCGTTGGTTCGACGAAAATTGCCCTTGAACAAGCAGGGGAAGCGGCCAAAGGTGGCTATTTGGCTAGTGATGGCTTTTTCCCCTTTGATGATTCTGTTCGCACGGCGGCCCAGTTTGGCATCGAGGCAATTGTTCAACCAGGAGGTTCTTTAAAAGATCAGGATTCGATTAATGCCGCTAATGAGTTAGGTTTAATTATGGTCTTAACAGGCATTCGTCATTTCTTGCATTAATACAAAGTTAGGGTGTGTTATTGCTTAAATTAACGCACCCCAAATTTGTATTAATTATTGGTTAATTTACCCTATTCAATGGTCTTAAATTTGCCAAAAGTGCGAGGATAGCTTACTTTTGGGTAACAAAGAAAATAGCACTATGTCTGGCTATTTATTTAGGTCATTTCCTCAAATGCTTTGGACAAAAATTGACCAGACTTGGCGATCAATGTTTCCGCTCCAACCATTAAAAGTGTCAAAATAATAGTGAAGTTTTGTGACAAAGTGCAGTCAGATATAAAAATCTTTGCTAGAACTCTAGAAAGCTTCTGTGATCAGTATCCTTAAAGTAGATTGTTTGCAGTAAGCTCATCTGGTTAACAGGCTTTTGGGTGTGATGTAGGGAAAGTTGACCCATATCGTTACTCTGGAGAGTGTTATATAGAAAGTTGACCTGTAATATGTAGTTATGCGGCAAGTCCTCGGTTAGGACAGTAGCTTGAAGTTGCTTGCGGGGCATTCATTGACGATAAAAATTGCTTGGCATGGATAGCTGTAACGACAATTTATAACTACAATTGGTTATTGTAGCTGTCGTTCGGTTATGGAATATGAATGGGATGAAGCAAAACGTCTTGCTAATCTTCGTAAGCACGGAATAGATTTTACCGATGTTCCAGCCGTGCTTGATGGGGATATTGTAACGGTTGAGGACGATCGTTACGGTTATGGAGAGCAGCGTTTTGTCACATTCGGTTTGTTGCAAGGGCGAGTGATTGCCGTTGTCCATACGGAACGTGAGGATTGCACCCGTATTATTTCTGCAAGAAAAGCGACGAAATATGAACAACGAACCTACTTCGAGCAACTCTCAAACTGATTGGCAACGATTGGATGCGATGAGCGATGAAGATATTGATTTATCAGATTGTCCAGAGATTACGCCAGAAATGTTTGCTAAGGCGGTAGTGCGGCGGGGTTTACCTGCTACAAAAGCCAAGACTCAAGTTACACTCCCCATTGATAGCGATGTATTAGAGTGGTTTAAGTCTCAAGGGCGTGGCTATCAAACACAGATCAATCAATTGCTACGAGCGTATATGGAGGCACATCAATAACAGGCAGATTCATGTTTTTGTATTTGAAAACAAGGATTGCAGCGGCATAATACTAAATCTGGTTATTAAAGACTGATTATTTATTCCCCTTTTTGCCTTTTGCATGAGTAGAAAACGGGTTTCTCGGAGAAACCCGTTTTCTGTGCGTTACTCAACGGATTTAGTATAACAAGGGATTTACCATACTTTATTACACTGAAAACCGCTATAACAAATCACCGCACCCGAAATAATAGTGAAATTTTGTGACAAAGTGCAGCCAAATACAAAGAGCTTTGCTAGAACCCTAGAAGGCTTCTGTGATCAGTCTCCTTAAAAGGAGATTGTTTGCAGTAAGCTAATCTGGCTAACACGCTTTTGGGCGTGATATAGGGAAAAGTTCTGGCGATTGCGCCTAAATGGAGTGATATACAGAAAGTTGACCCATATCGTTACTCTGAAGAGTGTTATGTAGAGAATTTCCGTATAATTAACAGTTATGCGGCAACCATTGAATAACAGTACCTACATAGAGTTAAAAGCCATGACTAGAATTCGAATTGAGCTGGTTGATGTATATTGCCGTGACACTGAGGATGTTACTGGTGCGGATGATTTTTATATCTTGGGTGGTGTCGGTTCTTACTCAAAATTAGGAGCGACAGGCAATGATCTGAAAATTCGCCCAGTCTTGACTGTTCCTATTAAAATTAACGACAACCAGCGCAAACCATTTGGTAAAGGGGGCGGTATTATATTTGATGATGACGTACCTGAAAACAACACTTTGTACATTGCCTTGGCTGGATATGATGAAGACGCGGGCAAAGACTGGTCAAAGCATGGTGAAATGGTGACGAAAGTAGGAAGTACCATATCTGCAGGCTTAAAAGCGGTTCCCTATCCCCCTGCCCAAATTACGGGAACAATTCTTCCGTTTGCGATTGCGGGTGTAGGACTCGCAATGATGCTGGATAAAGATGATGAATTGGGACAACTCAAGCGTGATTTGCCAGTTTCAGCAATTCCCAGTGGGAGCCACGCCCAGTTTTGGACTCTCCAAAAAAAAGGAGGATGGTATTCGAGTTGGGATTACACCGTTACCTATCGAATTCACAAGGGATAATATAGCCGTAGGGTGCGTTCCCTAATCTGGATCCTACTGCTCCACCAATAGATTTTTGGGAACGCACCATGCACATTTATTGAAGCTGTGAGTTTAAGTGCGATGCCGATCTTGTAGGGTGCGAAAACGCGCGTGTAACGCACCTTTTTCAAGTTAGCTATAATGTCGGTTAGACAATACTCTTATGAAGCGTTTAACCATCAGATATACATTCATGAGCATATTGTTCCACCAGTAATTCGATTATTTTTTCCTAAGGAATTTGCTTTCGAGCTGCTTGAGATTTAAAGAAGGTTACACTTTCTTCTGTTGATTCTAATGTTACTTGAGTAGTTTTGGTTTTACCTTTAGGAACTAACTGGTCTGGAGGCGGTAAAAAATCTTTAACGACTTGTCCCAGTTCCATTGGTTCATCAGTATAAGTTATTTTGCTGTTCATATAGTTTACGTCCTTTTCGCCAATAACCAGCTCCAAAAATTCTAACTTTTCCTTCCAGGTAAGTAAAGCGTACTGTGATAATTCCTTCATCGACTTGCCCCATACAGTAAAATCGATTTTCTTCTTGACTGTGAGCCAGATCTTGTACGATAACTCTTTTGGGGTCAAAAAATGCGTATTGGGCTAATTCAAAGGAAACATCTTGTTTCTGTTGGTTTAAACGATTTTTATCTTCATCCCATTCAAAGCTTTCATCCATAGCCGGAGTTGATAAGCCTAACCACTATGATTTTAACATAGGCTTTAAAGAACATGAGTTGAATCAAATTGATAGGCTGGTGATAGAACATCAAACAACATTACTCGATACATGGCATGACTACTTTGACACTTGAGACAGAACCAACCTTAAATCAATTGCGATCGCCGTTCTTGTAGGGTGCATTCCCTAATCTGACTTCTACTGCTCCACCGATCGATTTTTGGGAACGCACCATGCAGATTGATTGAAGCTGTGAGTTCAAGTGCGATGCCAAAGTCACTGCGTAGCAGATCGCTAATTTTAATAAGCTACATTAACAACAATACTTAAAGAAAAGGCTTAAAGATGCTCAGTAACAAGGGTAAAAAAACAAGTCGCCCCTGGTGTTTTTGCCCGACGATATTGCAGATTATAATTAATGAAAGAGGTTTTGTTGCTATAGGAATTCGTTTTGGTCAGCCATGACCGATAAAGACGATTGGCAACCTTGCCAAGAATTAGTGATAAAATTACAATGTAAACGTTTATTTTTCCCCTAACCCTAATCCCTCACCCCCTAATAAAATTATGATGCACGGTTTTATTCCCCCTCATCGTTATTTTCCCTATCTTACTTGGACGGATATAGATTCAATGCCAGATAAGGAAAATGTGGTAATTATTCAACCCATCGGTGCGATCGAACAACACGGACCCCATCTCCCTATTGCCGTCGATGCTGCCATTAGTTTAGGGGTTTTAGGCAAAGCTTTCGAGAAATTAAATACAAATGTTCCCGCCTTTGCTTTACCCTGTCTCTACTACGGAAAATCTAACGAACATTGGTCTTTCCCCGGCACGATTACCCTCTCGGCAACAACCTTATTAGCCCTCATTCAAGAAATAGCTGAAAGTCTCTATCGTTCAGGTTTTCGCAAATTAGTATTAATGAACTCCCACGGTGGACAACCGCAAGTTATGGAAATTGCCGCTAGGGATATTCATCAACAATATACCGATTTTTTAGTGTTTCCTTTTTTCACTTGGCGAGTTCCCCACAATGCGGCTGAATTATTCTCGGAATATGAATTAGAATACGGTATTCATGCAGGAGATGTGGAAACTAGCATTATGTTATCATTACTACCAGAACAGGTCAAAATTGAGCGGGCTGTCCGAGAATATCCCCAAGGTTTGCCAGAAAATAGTTTATTAACTATGGAAGGAAAATTACCCTTTGCTTGGTTAACTAAGGAATTAACTAAAAGTGGAGTGATGGGAGATGCTACTAATGCAAGTAAAGAAAAAGGCGATCGATTATTAGAATCTGTTGCTAATGGTTGGGTACAAGCGATCACTGATGTTTATCAATTCCATCAACCGAAGTTATAGCAAATTGAACATTCCGACACCAACAATTAATTTTTCTCAAGCAATATCCCGAACCTGTTGATAGCAGTTATCTTAATGATCGGGTACAAAATTTTCGTTTTCGGGAGTCGGTCTTCCATACCAAATTAGGTTACACTTCATATTTATGAGAAACACTGTAACACACAGAAATTAGCTGTTTCAGTCCACTGGAGCTACTGGTTTAGAAACAATTGCGTTAGAATTAAAGAAATATTACAAGTGATTGACAAAAATGAGTAAGCCTGATATAGAAAGCATTGCCCTCCAGTTAGAAAGCAGCAACTCTAAAGATCGTCTGCTGGCCTTGGCCTCCCTGCGAGAAGTGACCCCGGAGGAAGCTGTACCCTTGATCAAAAAAGTCCTTTATGATCAAATGCTGCCGGTGCGATCGATGGCTGTCTTTGCTTTGGGAGTCAAACAAACCGAGGAATGCTTTCCTATCCTAGTGGATTTGTTAGCCAATGATGCCGATTATGGCATTCGCGCCGATGCTGCGGGGGCCTTAGGTTATTTAGAAGATATTCGCGCTTTTGAACCCCTACAACGGGCTTTTTACGAAGACACGCAATGGTTAGTCCGTTTCAGTGCTGCCGTTGCCTTGGGCAATTTGGGCGATATTCGGGCTAAACAGGTGTTATTATCGGCCCTCGATAGTAACGAAGCGGTTATTCAACAGGCCGCTATTGCCGCCCTTGGCGAAATCAAAGCAGTGGAAACCGTCGAGAAGCTTTTAACTTTTGTTAACTCCGATGACTGGTTAATCCGGCAGCGATTAGCGGAAGCTTTAGGCCAGCTTCTGGCGGAAAAAACGATCGCAGCCTTAAAATTTTTGGTCAAGGACGAACATCCACAAGTGCGCGAAGCAGCTCGTTTATCCTTGCAAAAATTGGCCAACGTCTAGGGATAGGATAGAATAAATAATCTATTCTTCCAGAGCGATCAATCTTTGCCTACAGCCATTCATGGACATTCAAGAATTTATTAATCTCTGTGCGGGTAAATGGTTTTCTCAGCGCACCAGTTATCAATTAGCTGCCCAAAAAGTTGCCAATAATAAAGCAGAAATCACCATCGATTTGCTGGCTGCCGATGCTGCCGATGTGATGCAATTATGTTTAGGAAATAACTGTCAGTCCCACACCAGTCTAGGGGGATGGAAAACGACTTGGGATAATTCCGTGGACTATGGACAACCGAAAAAAATCGGTTCTAGCTATTTAGTTTGGCTACCCTCAGAAAATTCTTGGCAAGGAAAATTAATCACATCGGACGGTAAATCGGCAGCGCTGGGAGAATATCATCTCCGAAGCGATCAAGCTTTAACTTTAACCATCGAGGATAATCACCATCGTATCGAGGAAAGAATCTGGTTTGCTAGTCCTAATCTGAGATTGCGTACCAGTATTATCCAGTCAGCCAATGGCGATCGCCAAACGGTTTTCTACTCGGAAATTCGCAAAATGGTTGCTTCTTAAGTAGGGTCTGCTGAAAAAGTTTGTTGGTGGGGTTAGGGTGTGGGGTGTGGGGTGTGGGGTGTAGGGTTTTACCGATTTTCATCTGGTCAATTACCTAATTTTCAGGGAAAAAGTGCCTAAATTTCCCCCCCCGATCACCCCA